>DAHUXY010000220.1 GCA_027315505.1 Vulcanimicrobiota bacterium
CCTGGATCGTTGCCGGCAACCTTCCCTACAATATCGCCACCCCGCTGATGCTCGGCCTGATCGAGATGGAAAAGGGACCGGCGTCGTTGACGGTGATGATTCAAAAAGACGTAGCCAATCGGTTGGCCGCGAAACCCGGCACGCCGGCGTACGGCAGCCTTTCGATCGCCGTTCAATACGCAATGGTCGTGGAGCGGGCGTTCACGCTCGGGCCGCGCGCTTTCTATCCGGCTCCCAAGATCGATTCGACCGTCGTAAGGCTGCTCCGGCGCGAAACGCCCGCGGTACATCCGCGCGATGTTTCGCTGTTCCGAAAGGTCGTACGTGCCGCATTCGCGTACCGCCGCAAGACGTTAGCCAACAGCCTGATGCTCGCGCTCGGCATCGAGCGCGCGACGATCTCACGCGCGATTGCAGCAAGCGCCCTTCCTCCGGAGTGCCGCGGTGAACAACTCGACCTACACGCCTTCTCCCGCTTGGCCGACGCAATGGCCGACGAACAGCTTTAAAGCCAAACCCACCCTTCAACTCATCCTTCTAGTTCTGGGCATCTCGCTGCTGGTGCTCTTCGCCGGTATCGGCGCGCTCATCGCGTTCCACCAACTCCATCGCGGAGCCGTAGCGCTCGTACCGGCCCTCGTCATCCAACTCGTACTCGAGGCCGGCGTCGTCGCCGTCATCCTGCGCGGGTTGCCCGTACTTTCGGGTTTCTCGCTGCGCGAATTGGGATTCCGCGCGATCGGCGCCGGGCAGATCGGCATCGCGACGCTCGGAGCGCTGATCATGGCGATCGTCGCCAACGGCGGCGCCTCGCTCATCGACGCGCTCTTTCACACCACGCACGAACAACAAGTCGTGCAAATGGTGCGCAACGTCCATAATCCCGCGATCATCGCGTTCTTTGCGATTTTTGCCGTCGTCATCGCCCCGATCGCCGAAGAGACGATCTTTCGCGTTCTCGTCTTCAACATCGGTTTGCGCTATCGCGGCTTCTGGTTCGGCGCGATCCTGAGCGGCGTGCTCTTCGGTGTGGCCCACGGCGACAAGTTCGAAGCACTTCCGCTGGCCCTCGCCGGCGTCGTCTTATGCGGCGTCTATTATTGCACGCGCAACGCCTACGCATCGATGATCACGCACGGCCTTTTCAACGCCATGACCGTCATCGCGCTCTTCGCGTTCCCGCAATTGACGAAGTAGTCTCGGCTTTCACCGCAACGCCGAGCACACGAAACCCTATGAACATAATGCATCCAAAGCGTCGAGTACGTCCGTTGCGTTCGGAACGCGATCGCGGAAGGGCACGATGGTATGCGCGAGCGATGGCGGGCGATCGAGCGATGCGGCGCGCCGGTCGAGGCGTTTGCGATAGAGCTCCGGGCCTACCAGCGCTATAGCGCTCGCGCACGGTTCGTCGTACCAGTCGGGATAGTGCGCGAGCCAGATGCCGACGATCGGACGGCCGCCCATCGCGAGCGCGGTATGCAGCGGGCCCGAGGGCACGCCGATGAATGCGTGGGCCGCGCGGATGATGGTGGTGAGAACGTGCGCGAACGGTATCTGCGTGTCGCCGAAGAGATCGGCGGTCGTCGGCGGCGCATCGTGGATGTTTATTGCCGGCGAGCGGCGTTCGTCGATCAGTAAGATACGTGCGAGCGGATCGCGCGCGCGTAACGCGGCAACGAATTCGAGGACGTGCGAGGGGTTCCACGTTTTTGCGGCGTTGGTGTGGCCGCCTGGAGCGATCAGGTAGAGGTGTTGGCTCGGAGCAACGAACGTGCGCAGGCGCCCTTCGATTGCGCTTCGGTTTTCGGCGGGTGCGTCGAATCGCAGGGATGATTTTAGGGGTTGAGAGAGATCGAAGGTTTGGAGGCGGTCGGCGCTGACGAGATCGCGCGCGAGCGAACGCGCCTTGGTATGGTATGGGTAGCGCGTTCCGCCGGCGTGTTCGGGATAATCGGTGTAGAGCATCGCGTCGACGTTCGCTTCGCGGATGCGATCGAGAAGCGGTTCGGGGACGACGAGGCCTTCTTCTCGGTTGCGCAGACGGCGGAAATCGAGGCCGAAGTGGCGGGCGCCGAAGGCGCTGCCGTCGCCGATTGCGGCTTCGCCCGAATATATCGGCGTCACGATCTCGCCTTCGTCGTAGAGGTGCACGAAATCGTCGCCGAAGCGCGTGAGATAGTAACGATTGCTCGGATCGAGTAGCGGCACCACGTAGCTGAAGTGGACGAAATCGCCCAAACCGTGCGGCCAGTAGATGAGAATGCGACGGTTTCGCAGCGCTCCGAATGCGCCGCCGCGCTCGTCGAAGACCGGCAGGCGCAGATTCGCTTGACGCGTTCGCCGGCCGAACCACGTCACCGATCGCGCTCCGAGCGTACGCGTTGGACGATCGCGGAGACCTGGGCAATGAATCGCTGCGGGCCGAAGCGCACGGCGTGTTCGCGCAGGCGCGCCGGCTCGAACGCGTGATCGTCCAAGCGACGGATCGCGCTCGCGAGCGATTCCGGCGTTGGTTCGTCGAAGAAAAGGCCCGTCTGCCCGTCGACCACGGTCTCGCATGCGCCACCGGCGCGCAACGCGATGGTCGGCCTGCCGGTTGCGGCGGCTTCGACCGGGACCAATCCGTAGTCTTCTTCGCCCGGGAGAATGACCGCTCGGGCGTTGCCCATGAGTGCGTTGACGCGTGCATCGTCCACGTATCCGAGCAGCGTGGTTGTGGAGCCGCGCGCTCGTTCGCGTAAGGCTTCGAGCGCCGGTCCGCCGCCGGCGACGATCAGCTTGACGCCCGCCAACCGCGCGGCGTCGATGGCGCGATCGATGCGCTTGTACGGCAGCAGGCGCGATGCGACGAATAGATAGTCGCCCGACCCCGCGCCGAGGCTAAAGCGGTCGAGATCGACCGGAGGATGCACCACTTCCGCCTCGCGTCCGTAATAACGCCGCACGCGCTCGGCTACAACGTGGGAGTTGGCGATGTAGGCATCTGGGCGTTGGGCCGCGGCTCGATCCCAGCGAATCAGGCGATCGACCATCGGACGCGCCAACGCGCGCAGGCCGAAGCCGCCCAAATACTCGTCGTAGGCGAAGACGAACCGGCTCACGGTATGAATGTAACAGACGTGCACGGCGCCCGGCGCGGCCCGTACGCCCTTTGCCCAGGCCGACGACGAACTCAAGATCGTGTCGTACGCGCTCAGGTCCATCGATTCGAACGCGCGCGGATAGAACGGCGCCAGATACCGAAAATAACGATTGGCGCCGGGGATGCGCGCGAGCGACGAGACGTGCACGCGCGCCTTGGGGAAGAGATCGCCGACCACGGCTTCATCGTACAGCGAGGTGTAGATGGGCGCGTTGGGCCACGCGCGCGCGAAGTGCGCGAAGACGCGCTCGGCGCCTCCGCGTTGGTTCAGGTAGTCGTGGACGAGTGCGAGCTTCAGCCGGCTGCGCCCGAAGGTTAGTTCTGCTGCTGGCGCGGCAGAACTAAGGCGATCGTCGGCTTATCGAGATAGCGCTTGGCCACGCGTTGAATATCGGCGGGCGTGGTAGCCGCGATCGCCTGCATCGCCCGCGCGACGTAATCGGGAGAAGCGACCTGCTCCGCGAAGATCGTCGCCAGCCACGCGCGCGATTCCAAGGTGGTTGCGCTCGTGGTGAAATCGCCGTACGCCATCGCTTTGAAATCCTCGATGGATCCGGTAAGCTTGGTGGTCGCCAAGACGTTTGCCACCGAGAGGGCGGTCCCGAAGGCGCGATCGGGGTTGCCCATGCCGCCGTTGACGTAGAGCGTTAAACTCGCCGGTTGATGCGAATAATCGTAGAGCGCGCCGACCGAATTGGAAGCGAACGTCGGCGAAACGACGCCGGGGACCTCGACGATATCGGCGAGCGTGCGCTGCATGAATGCGGCGAGCACGAGCATCGGCCCAAAATCCTTGCTCTTCGCATCGGGAGCCGCGTACTGCGCGATCAGCCACGGGGCACGGATGTCGCGATGCGCGACGAGCTGCCGCGACGTGCCCTGCAAGGGTGCGACGTGCACGGCGATGGCAGTGGTCGTGCCGGGAGGAAGCGCGTCCGCCACTTGCGAGAGCGTTTGCGGCCCTAGGGCATCGATTCGTCCGACGGCACTCACGTACGCATCGCCACGCCGGTAATACTTGCCGTAGAAAGCCCGCGCGTCGTTAGGAACCAGCTGCGCGAGCGAGGCGCTCGTGCCCAGGCTCGGCAAGGCGGCGTTGGCCGCGTCGGTGCCGGCGCTATGCAGCATATCTAAGCCGACCGCCAAAGCCGCGCTCTGTTTGTGCGCGATCCTCGCAAAGAGATCGGCGCGCGCCGTCCGCACGGTCACCGGGTCGAACGCCGGAGTCGCAAGCGCACGCGCAAACATCGAGAGGACGGCGTCTCCCGAAGACGGCAATGCCTCGACGTAGAAACGAACGTCCGCCGGATCGACGGTAAAATGGATCGAACCGCCCTGCGCCGCGATCGCGTCTTGCAGCGAGGCGTGCGAGCCGGCAACGGGCGTGCGCAGAATCGTTTGCGCCACGAGCGCCGCCAAGCCGTTCTGGCGCAGCGTCTGACGATCGAGCCCGGCCCGGACGATGACGTCCACGCCGACCAGCGACGATGCGGGATCCTGTTGCCGGATAAACGTGACGCCGCCGCTACGCTCGAGCGTGGTGGTAGCGGCCGCACGCGCCGCGAACGGCGTACAGAGAAAGAGAGCCGCGCAGAGCAGAGCGCTCGGACGAAGGTACGAAATCACGAAGACTCCTTGGCGTTCGCCACGAGTTGGACGACGACTGGACGGCCCAGAAATTGCTTGACGATCGACGCGACGTACGCGGGGTCGAGCGAGAGCGCTCGGGCGCGGTACGCGCCGCCGGTATCGCCGGGAGCGTACGCAGCATTCCCCTCGGCGGCGTACCATCCAAGATTATCGGATTGCCCGGTCGGGGTCTGCGTATCGGCGGCGAGATGGTAGAGAAAGGCGTTGCGCGCCGCCGCGAACGTCGCATCGTCGAGCGGCCGCTCGAGCTTGGCGATCGCGTCGATCACTTGCGTTTTAGCGACCTGCACGTTCGCTCCGCCGACGGTGACGATCATAACGCCCGGGTCATGCAGCGTGATAAATTGGCCGGTTACGTAGGTATCCCCTGAGGCATCGATGACCTTTGCGAGGGTGCCGGTACGGTAACGAAAGAGATAATCCGCAATGAAGTCCATCGCGGTCGCGGCTTTTTCGTCGCGAATCGGTGGGCCGACCCAGGCTAGGCCGATGCCGCTCACACCCCCGGGCAGACTGGTCGGCGCCGGCAGCGGTTTGGCGAGCGCAGAATCGATCGGCTCCGAACTCGGCCCCGGAGTACCGGTCGTGACGGCGTCAAGGCTCGAAGGCGCGACGTCGCCCACGATCGTCAGCGTCGCATTGCTCGCAGCAAACGCGCGCGTTGCGAACGCCTTCACGTCGCTCTGGGTGATGCCGGCAACCTGCGTCAGCGTTCCGGGAATCGGCGCGACGTGCGCGGGTCCGCCGGAAAAAATTTGTGCGAACAACGCGTTATGCAGCGACTGCACGGCGGAGTAATGCTGCTGCACCGAGAGCACGGCCGTATCGCGCACCGCGGTTTTAACCGATGCATCGTCGATCGCCGGAGCGAAGTACGCCGCCGTCATCGATGCGATGACGCGCCGCGCGGCCGTGGCCGGCACGAGCGCGCTCACGCCGACCAGGTCGGGATAGACGTTGACCGAGAGCGTCCCGCCCGCGGTGCGAATCGTTTCCGCAAGCGACTTCCCGCTCTCCAAACGCGCCGCCGCCGCGGCGATCGCCGCCACGCGCGCGAGCCCGGGTTTGGCATTATCGTATCCCGCACCCGGCGCTCGAAACCAGAGATCGATCGCGGCGGAGGCGATGGCCGTATCCCGATAGAGGATGTACGTCCCGCCGTGCGGCAGCGTGCCCTGCTGTTGTATCGCGCCGCCGGCCGCTCCCGCCGGCAGGCCCGGCGCGCAGAGGCTCCCCAGGAGCGTCAGCGCGGCCAGACGCATCCGCAAGCTCATGCAGGTTCCGGCGAAATCGTGGGCGGTAACCGCGACGGCTCGGTGCGGCGCGGCTCCTCGGCGACCGGGGGAGCCGGCGGCGGCGCGTCCGCGGCAACCGCGCCGCTTCCCGGCGTGTGATCGAAGGGTTTGTCCTGCAAAATCGCCAGCACTTCATCGGCGTCGACGGTTTCGTACTCCATCAGCGAGGCGACCATGCGTTCCACTTTGGCCCAATGCTCGGTGAGCACCGAGCGGCCCTTATCGAAACAGGATTCGATGATGCGACGCACCTCTCCATCGATTTTGCTCGCGATCTCTTCGGAGTAGTTGCGCTCGTCACCGAAATCGCGCCCTAAAAAGACCTGATGCGAACCGCGGCCGTACTGGATCGGACCGAGTTCGCTCATGCCGTACTGCGTGACCATGGCGCGTGCGAGTTGGGTCGCTTTCTCGAAATCGTTGCTGGCGCCGGTCGTCACGTCGCCGAATTTAATTTCTTCGGCCAGACGTCCGCCGAGCGCCATCGTGATGTCGGCGAGCAACTCTTCTTTCGTGCGGCTGTGACGGTCGTCTTCGGGGAGCGACCAGGTGATGCCAAGCGCCATGCCGCGCGGGATGATCGTCACCTTATGCACCGGGTCGGATTTCTCGAGCAGGCCGCCGAGAATCGCGTGGCCGGATTCGTGGTACGCGGTGTTCTCTTTCTCTTTTTGCGACATCACGAGCGATTTGCGCTCGGGGCCGACCATCACGCGATCGATCGCCTCGTTGCAATCGATCATCTCGATCAGGTTCTTGTTCCGTCGCGCGGCGAGCAGCGCGGCTTCGTTCAAGAGATTCTCCAAGTCGGCTCCGGAGAAGCCGGGCGTCCGCTTGGCGAGCGTTTCGAGGGAGACTTCTTTGGAGAGCGGCTTGTTGCGCGCGTGCACTTCGAGAATCTTCTCGCGGCCTCTGAAATCGGCGCGACCGACCACGATCTGCCGATCGAAGCGCCCGGGGCGCAGCAATGCCGGGTCGAGCACGTCGGCCCGGTTCGTCGCGGCGATGAGGATCACGCCGACGTTCTGGTCGAACCCGTCCATCTCGACGAGCAACTGGTTGAGCGTTTGCTCGCGCTCGTCGTGTCCGCCGCCCAGGCCGGCGCCACGCTGGCGGCCGACCGCGTCGATTTCGTCGATGAAGACGATGCACGGCGCAGATTTTTTGGCTTGATCGAAGAGATCGCGTACGCGCGACGCGCCGACGCCGACGAACATTTCGACGAAGTCGGAACCGGAGATCGAAAGAAACGGCACCCCCGCTTCGCCGGCGATCGCACGAGCGAGCAGCGTCTTACCCGTGCCCGGAGGGCCGAGCAAGAGTACGCCCTTGGGAATCCGCGCACCCAGCGCTTGATACTTCTTCGGATATTTCAGGAAGTCGACGATCTCCGCCAGCTCTTCTTTGGCTTCCTCGACGCCGGCCACATCCGCAAAGGTCACCTTCGGCCGATTCTCAGACTGCATCTTCGCGCGGGAGCGGCCGAACGACATCGCCTGGCTTCCTCCGCTCTGCGCCTGCCTCAAAATGAAGAACACGAACAATGCCATCAACAGCAGCGGCGCGAGCGACATCAAGTTGCCCAGGAGCCCCGCGTTGGTCTGTTGATCGAAGCTGACCGCGCCGTTCTTGACGTGTTGCCGAACGAAGTTGACGAACGTTTGGTCGGTGTTCGGAAGCGAGACCGTGTACTTCGCACCGGCCGGCGTCGTGAGGCCGCCCGACGCCTGAAGGCCGGTCGCGTGAAATGAGGCGACCTGCCCCGCTTCGAGTTTGTTGTAGAATGCGCCGTAGTCCAGACGCGTCGCCGCCTCACCGGGCTGGACGTACTTTTCGACGATGATGAACACCGCGATGACGGCCAGGACAATGAGGAGAATCGATCGGATGTGCTTGGTCACGTTGATTGAACCGCTAACCTTCCTGAGAAAAGACTTGGGCGCGGAGTTGCGCGAGGTAAGGCAGATTCCGGAAGAGTTCCTGGTAATCCAAACCGTAACCTACGACGAACTCGTCGGGGGAGCGAAGCCCCACGTATTCGATGGGGACGTCGACGAGGCGATGATAGGGCTTATTGAAGAGGACGCAACTGCGCAGATGCGCCGGGTTCCGACCGCGCAGTAACGCCTGAAGGTACTGAAGCGTGAGGCCGTTATCGACGATATCTTCGACGATCACGACGTTTTGCCCGGCTACCGGCATGCTGGTGTCTTTGAGGATTCGCACCTCCCCGCTCGAGCGGGTTGCGTTGCCGTAACTCGATGCGCATACATAGTCCACAAAGATTTCACTCGGGCCGCCGGGGACGCGGGCGATCGCTCGGGCCAGGTCCACGGCAACGTAGAGTGCCCCCTTTAACACACCCAGGAGCAGGAGCGGTTGCCCCGCGTGGTCCCGGGCAATCTCGGCTGCCAGCCGGCCGATGGCCCGCGCGATATCCTCGGCAGTATAGAGCGTGCGCTCGATCGCCTCGTCGTACGTTGCCAGAGTATTCATGCGTCCTTCTTTATAACGGAGATGGAGCCGGCTTCGATGCGGAGCGCGACCCCGCGCTTCATGTGGAACTCTCCCGACCCGCCGCGCTCGATCGCGCGGACGGCCTCTTCGACGTGGACGAAGTCGAGGTCGCGCAGCCCCTCCTGCTCCTCCACGGCCGCGCGCACCCGGCGGCGCAACCCGGAACGGCCCGAGGCATCGATCTCGTCGCCGATGAGCCCGGCGGCCCGGGCGACCGCCTCGTCCAACCCCGCGAACAGGGGCCGTAGCGCTGCAAGCGCCGACCGCACGGCGTTGCGGCGAAGGAGCGCGTCCGCATTCCCCGGATCGACCGCGTACGGCAAGCCGGAGCTCACACAATAGGAGAGCAGCCGCTCGGGAGCGATCCCCAAGAACGGGCGCGCGAGATCCAGGCTGGGTTCGAGTGCTCGGCGCGGCCGCATTCCGGCCAACCCCTGCGGGCCGGCTCCCCGAAAGAGCGCGAGCAGGACGCTCTCGCTCTGGTCGGCGGCATGATGCCCGGTCGCCACGACCGAGCTGCCCAGCTCGCGCGCGACGGCGCTCAGCGCGGCATACCGCCGGTCGCGTAGGGTCGCTTCGTCGCCGGGCCCGGCTTCGAGGGCCGCGACCCGAACCGGGACGCCCAGGCTTGCCGCGACGCGCAGCACCACCGCTTCGTCCTGCCACGCGGACTCCCGGGTTGCGTGGTGCACGTAGGCCAGCGCGACGTGCAGATCCATCGGTACGGACATCGCATGCACGGCCACGGCGAGCGCGACCGAATCGGGGCCGCCGCTACACGCGACGAGCACGCGGTCGCCGGGACGGATCGCCGGGCCCTCCTGCAGCGCGCGTTCGATCGTAGCGCCCGGCCGCGCCCCGCGCATTTAGCCGCGCACCGCGCCCGCGCTAGCGTACATGGCGAGCGATCTCGCGTTCCACGTCGCGCTTGGCGATATCTTCGCGCTTGTCCCACACTTTTTTGCCGCGCGCGAGACCGATCTCCACTTTCACCACGCCCCGCGTAAAATACATCCGCAGCGGGACGATGGTGAGGCCCTTCTCTTTGACCTTGGACATCAGGTCTTGAATCTGCTCGCGGTGCAGCAACAACTTGCGCGGACGGTTGGGATCGACGTTGGAAAAACTGCCCTGCTTGTAGGCCGGGATGTGCATGCTCAACAGCCACGCCTCGTTGTCGCGAAAGCGCGCGTACGCCTCGGTGATGCTCACGCCGCCTTGGCGGATCGATTTCACCTCGGTCCCGGTGAGTTCCAAGCCCGCCTCGAGCGACTCCAAAATATGGTACTCGTGCCGCGCGCGCCGGTTGTCGATCGACGGGGTGCGCTGGTGCGGACTCTTATCCTGCGCCGCCTGGCGCTGCTGCTTCATCTTCGCCATCGTTAACTCGTCGCGGCGGGATTGCGGCGATCGTCGGCGGCATCGAGCGGACCCATCGAGACGAAGTGGCCGTCGGCTTGGACGAGCAGCGTCCCGTGCTCGTCGAGCACGCGCGCTTCCAGGCCCAACACGTTGCGCCGCTCCCACGCGACGCGCCCGAAGATTTCGACCGGCTTCCCGATCGGCACGGGCTTGCGAAAGCGCACGTTCATGCTCGCCGTCATGCCGCGATGGCCGGCGAGCCCGGCCGCGTGCGCCATGGCCTCATCCAAAAGCGACATCGCGATGCCGCCGTGCGCGATCGAGCGCCAGCCCTGGAACTGCTCCGGTAACGTCGCGCGCGAGCGGACGCCTTCGCCCTGCGGATTCGGTTCGAAGTGCAGGTGCAAACCGATCGAATTCTCCGGGCCGCACGCGAAGCAATTGCCGTCGTCGATGGGAACGAGTTCGCTCAACGGCCCGCTTCCAATCGCAGAGCGAGATAATCCGGCAAATGCACTTCGTGCATTTTATGCTGTACTTCGTCGATCGGGTAATCGTATCGCACCCACTCGACCCGTTTACGCTCGGGTTCGTAGAATGCGAAGGAAGCTTGCGGGTTGAGGTCGCGCGGCTGCCCGACGCTGCCCACGTCGATGATGTAGCGGTTAGCGGGTGAGAGGATCAACTCCCCGCCGTGCTGCATGTGTTTGTGATTGATGGTGCCGTCCGGCTCGCGCTCCCAATATTCGGCGATGTGGGTGTGGCCGATGAACGTGATCGCGGCATCCGTATTATCGAAGGCTTTGGTGGCGGAGCGCTTGTCGAGAATGTACTCGAAGTAATTCACGGGCGCGCCGTGAACGAGCAAAAATTCCGGAAAACGCAATTCGTACGCGAGGCCGTTGAGCCACGTGCGATTCTCTTCGTCGAGAACGCCCTGCGTCCAGGTGATCGCGGCCTTCGCTAAGTCGTTGAAATACTCGACGCCGTAGTTATCCAGCGCGGCCAAATCGTGGTTCCCCAATACGGCGTTCGTGGCGCGCTCGCGAACGATGCGCACGCATTCGTTCGGATTGGGGCCGTAGCCCACGGTGTCGCCCAAACAGAGCACGGAGTCGTCGGGATCGACCAGCGCCAGGGCCCGCTGTAACGATTCGAGATTACCGTGAATATCCGAAAGGATCGCGAAGCGGGTCATACCGGCACCTGCGCCAACACGTCGCGGAGCGCCTGCGAGAAGGCCGCGCGCATCGGGGCGGTCCCCGCGCTCACCCGCACGTAGCGGTCGAGCGGAGCGACGGCCGGTTTGCGAATCCACACGCCGCGTTTGAGCAGCTCGGCCATCACCAGGTTCGCCCGCGCGACCGAGCCGCAATCGAAGAGCACGAAGTTGGTGAGCGACGGCAGCGTCGGGAGGCCGAGTTCCGCCCCGAGCGCGTAGTACGCTTCGCGCGCGGCCGCCGTTTCCCGCACGACGCTTGCATGAAAGGCGGGGTCGGCGAGCGAGGCCAGCGCTCCCACCTGGGCGTTGCGATTCACGCCGTAGTGCAGCCGGATTTTTTGGAACGTTCGCACGTTGCGTTCGCTTGCGATCGCGTACCCGATGCGCGCGCCCGCCATGCCGTACGCTTTCGAAAACGTGCGGGTACGCACGAGCCGGTCTTCGAGATGCGGCGGCAGCACGTCGCCGGCGTCGACGAAATCGCCGTACGCTTCATCCAGAAAGAGGAGCGTATCGTGCGGGAGCGCTTCGTAGAACGCTTGCATCCGCGCCCGTGCCGCAAACGAGCCGCTCGGGTTGTCGGGATTCGCTAGATAGAGCACCTGCGGGCGCTCGCGCCGGGCGATCTCAACGAGCGCATCCAGATCGACCGTGCCGTCCTCGCGGTACGGAGCGAAGCTCAACGCTCCCCCGTAGCCGGTAACGTGGTAGTTGAAGGTCGGGTAACTGCCGGCGGTCGTGACGGCTCGGCCGCCGGGCGGCACGAACGCCCGCACCGCCAGCCCCATGAGATCGTCGATCCCCGAGCCGACGACGATCTGTTCGATCGCGCAGTCGTGTTTTGCCGCGAGCGCTTCGCGCAATTCGTACGATTCGGGATCGCCGTACCACCACAGGTGCGGCAGAGCGGCAGCCATCGCTTCGACCGCCTTGGGAGAGGGGCCGAAGGCGCTCTCGTTGGCGCCCAAGCGCACGAGTTCGCTCAAGCCCGAATCGCGCATCAATTGCTCGGGGCCGATAAACGGGGTGGTGGCGGGGATTGCCTCGATGGCGGGTGCGGGTCGAATCACCGTGCTGGTACCGTGCGGCCTCCTGCCTTAG
>DAHUXY010000224.1 GCA_027315505.1 Vulcanimicrobiota bacterium
ATCCCGTCCGCTCGAATCAGTCACGCGCGAATCCACCTCGCATGGACCAAACGCATGCGACTCCGCCGCCTGCTTACCAAACCGCGCCGCGCCGGACCGACCGACAATTGCCCGCGCATGTGGATCAACAGCGCAGCACCCCTGCGCAACGGCGAGCCGAACCTCGGCCGCGCGTGCAGCCTAGCGCGCGGCCGAGCGGCGGTTAGATTTCGACGAGGTTCGAACGAGACGCAGCCCTACGTCGAGAAGGAACCCTGGACGCTATACGGCGTGCAGCCTTGATAGCCGGATTGGTTTTGCACCAGGGAAACGTACCAGGTGTAACCGGCCGGCAGCGTCGTCCCGAGATTCCCCGAGTAGTAGAAGTCGCTGGGGAACGGGTGTGGCCCGCTCGGGTCGGATACCGGAGTGAGGCCATTGCTGGTAAACGGAGGGTCGCCCAGCGTGTCCTGTACTTGCACGTACCAGGAACCGGGCGCCTGGTTCAGGACATTGTTATTACCGTCGGCTACGATTTCGATCGACGTCACATTACCGGCGTATTGGTTGGGCGCCGGCCGGGCCAGCTGCACTTGCGTTCCGGGATAACACTGCGAAAGCGCGGGGTTACCGCCCCCGAAAACGCCGCCGCCACCACCGCCCCCGCTGCAGGCCGACGTGGCCAATACTACACCAAGGGCAGCAATCCTGATCGCTCGCTCATTCATCGGACATCGGCCTTTCGTCATGCTCTCGTGCTGTGATAGCGGTGCGCGGACGCACGCCTGTGGCGTTGTACCCGCCGCGAACGCCAGCAACCATCAAACGTATCCCCGGTCTCGGGCGTTTCGGCAGAACCGCGCACGGGAAGGCTGTGTTTAACGAGGTATATGAACGCACACATTCTCGACAAGCATGTCGCAATCGTTACCGGCGCGAGTTCCGGCATCGGCGAAGCAACGGCGCGCACGTTGGCCGCGCAAGGCGCCGCCGTGGTCCTGGCGGCCAGGCGCGGCGATCGCTTAAAGGCAATCGGCGAATCGATTCGGCACGACGGCGGCATCTGCGCCGAAGTGGTGGCCGACATCACCACACCGGGCGATGCGCAGCGGACGATCGACGCGGCCCTCGAGTCTTTCGGGAGGCTCGATATCCTCGTCAACAACGCCGGAGTGATGCTGCTGGGCCCCATCGTCGACGCGCCGCGCGAGGAGTGGGAGCGGATGATTGCGCTGAACTTGAGCGCGCTGCTCACCGCGACACACATCGCGCTGCCCCACTTGCTCAAGGCGGCTGCCGACGGCCCGCGCGGCGTTGCCGATATCGTGAATATCAGCTCGGTAGCCGGGCGTACGGCGCGCTTGGGCAGCGGCGTGTACAACGCCACAAAGTGGGGCGTCAACGCCTTCAGCGAATCGCTCCGGCAAGAAGTCACCAAGCGTCACGTTCGTGTCTCGCTGGTCGAGCCGGGAGCGGTCGAGACCGAACTCGTCTCCCACAATCGTCCCGAGGTGCAAGAGACGCTGCAAAAGCGCTTCGGCGATATTGGGGAACGGTTACATGCCCAAGATATCGCCGATGCGGTGGATTACGTCGTCACGCGTCCCCGTCACGTGGCGATCAACGAGATCCTCATCCGGCCCACCCAGCAAGAGATGTAACCGAACCACTGCGGACCTTTTATGGCGACCAGGGTACGTTCTACGGGCGTCCGTGCAGGTAAGACCGCCGGCTCGGCAACACTTGGTATGCATGGTTTTCTTGAAGGTCCCGTACGCAGTATACGCCGGCGTACGCGTCGCAGGCTCGCGCTGATGGCGCGTTACGACCTCATCGCCGCGGCGACCGATCCGTTTCACGGGACCGTGATCGACCCGCATTTCGCTTACGTACTCGACGACGACGAAATGGCGCAAGGCAGCACGCTCGGCGCCCCGCGTTGCTGCGTGATCGTCAAACCCACCGGAACGATTCAAAATGTGTACAGTTCGGATGCCGGGTACAATTTTTTCGGCGCGATGGGCGTCCATTTCTGGGATCGTCGAAGTAAAGTACGGCTCTCCAGCCACCACGGCGAATTTCACATTCATCCTGCGCGACAAGACCATCTCTACAGCCTCGACAACGGCGTGCGCGTTCACGAACAGGTCTTTGCCTATAACCACGATGGAGACGACGGTACGTCGGTGCCTCCTCCGGTCGTCTACTATCGTCTCCATCTGGAAAACCAAAACGAGATACCCGTCTCGTTCGACGTATACGGTTTCTGCGAACTCCGCGGCGACACGGCTCAGGACGTGCAGGCGGACTATGACGACGCGATGGACGGCATCGTCGCGTGCAACGCAAGCACGCCTTCACAAAATCGGCTCTATGCGGTCCTCGGTGGAGTGACCGATTGGGAAACGACCGACGACCGCGGGAAACTAGTCTCGCGCAGCTCGCCGGGGGCGCTGTGCAACGCGGCCTCCGCGACCGGGCCCAATCCCGTCGGCGCGGTCCACATCGCGGTGGAGTTACAACCCCAGCAGGAGCGATGGATCGATTTCGTCTGTGTGTTGAGCCCAACCTCGCGCGAAGATCTCGCGTCCATCCGCGAACGGATTCCCGCCGGCGACGTAGCACTCGAGCAAACCAATGCATATTACTGGAAGTATCTGCGCCGCTCGATTCTGCGAACGCCCGACCACGACGTCAATCAGGGCGTGCTGTGGGCGAAAGCCAATATGCTCCGCGTACAAACGTATGCACCCACCGGTTGGTGCTTCACGAACGATCCCACCCGCAGCAATAACAGCGTGGGACGCGACACCGCTTGGATGTCTTTTGGGGCCGACTACCTGCGCCCGGAGTTCGCGCACGACTCCTTGGCCGCGTATTTTCGCCTCCAGGAGCCCGATGGGAAAATCGTCGAGTATTACGACGTTCGCAACGACAAGTGGGACGACTACGGGCTCAACGTCAACGACAACACCCCGCTCATGGTGATCGCGCTGTGGCATCACTATGCGGTCACCGGCAACCGGGATTTCGTGCGCGAATCGTATTCCAGCGCGCGACGCGCCATGGAGTACATGCTCTCGCAGCGCAACGCGCAAGGGCTGATCTGGTGCACGTCGACCGCGACCTCGGATTGGGGCATCGTCGGATGGCGCAACGTCATCCAAAATTATCGCATCAGCGGCGCGTCGACGGAACTCAATTCGGAGTGCTATGCGGCCCTGAAGGCGCTGGCGGATATCGCCAAACTGCTTGAAGACGACGCCGGGCACGCGCGATACGAACGCGAGGCCGGCGAACTCTACGCTGCGATCAACACCCATTTGGTCAACCCGCAGAACGATCTCTACTACCTTACCATCGACGTCGACGGTTCGCTCCGTTCGGAAGTCACCGCCGATCTCGTCTTTCCGGTATTGTTCGGCGTCGCGCCGCCGGATCGCGCGGCGCGGATCATCGGGGCGTTGAGCGATGCCGCGTTTTGGACCGAAGCGGGCATCCGCACCGTGCCCCGCGACGATCTTACGTACGGGCCGACCAACGGCTACGGGCTGTTGGGCGGCGTCTGGGTTGCCGTCACCTATTGGTACGCGTTCGCGGCCGCCAAGTACAATCCGGGCTTCATGGCCAAGGCGCTCTCGAGCAGCTTTCGGCATTTCTCCAGCGATCCGAGGCGAAACAACACCGTTCCGGGGCAGTTCTCGGAATGGTTACACGGCGAGATCCTGGTCAACCAAGGCATGATGCTCTCTCCGTGGGATGCCCCGCGTTATCTGTGGGCGGCAATCGAAGGAGCCGGCGGCCTGGACGTTACCGGATCCGAGCCGAAAATCAAT
>DAHUXY010000234.1 GCA_027315505.1 Vulcanimicrobiota bacterium
GGGCACGTGGCCGTTGCCGCGAGACGACGACGAGTCGTCGATCCGTACGTCGAAACTGTCCATCGCGTGTGTAAGCGCCGCATAGCTTGCGGCGTCCATCCGCGATGTGAAGCGGTCGGCCTGCAACTCGAGATAGCCTTCGATATCGAACCGCGAGGGATCGTTGCGGTCCGGTTTGCGTTCGTGGCGCTCGTTGAGCAGTGCTTCGGATTTATACGTGAGCATCGCGAGCTTACGCGCGATGCGTAAGCCTCGAACGGGATCGAGCGCTAGGCATTCGCGTTGAATGGCGTTGAGAGCGATGCCCATGGCGGAGTGATGGTCGTGCGCGCCAACGACGATCGCGTGCTCCACGCGTTCGGGCGCGTCGATGGCCCATTGCAACGCTTGCATACCGCCGAGGGAACCGCCGATGACGACGGCCAGGCGCTCGATGCCGAGGTGCGAGAGCACCGCGCGCTGCGCCCGCACGATGTCGCGCACGGTGATGCGCGGAAAGCCGGCCCGGTTGCTCGGGCCGGTCGAACCGTAGCAGCTGCCGAGGGCGTTGATACCGACGATGCACCAGCGTTGCGGATCGTACAGGGCTTCGTCGCCGATGATGCCGGGCCACCACTCGGCGGCGCGGCTGGAGCCGGTGAGTGCGTGCGGAACCAGGACGACGTTGGATGCGTCGCCGTTGGGCGTACCATAGATCGTCACGCGCTGCTCGACGGACGGAAGCATGGTTCCGCCGTCGAGCTGAAGCGAGCCGATCGCGATCGTGCGTTCGTCAACGGACGCCGCCTGTGAGGAAGTGGTCACGCCAGGGCTTGTTCGAGGTCCGCGATGATGTCCCGGCTATCTTCGATGCCGACCGAGAGACGAATGGTGGATTCCTCGACGCCGCTCGCGCGCTGCTCGCTCGGCGAAAGTTGTTGATGCGTCGTACTGGCAGGATGGATCACCAAGGACTTGGCATCGCCGACGTTCGCCAGCAGCGAGAAGAGCTTGAGCGCATCGATGACGCGTTTGGCATCGGTTGCATCGCCCTTCACACGGAACGTGAGAATAGCGCTCGCACCCTTCGGCAAATACCGTTGCGCGCGTTCATACGCCGGGTCTCCCTTGAGGCCGGGATACGACACCGATGCGACGCGCGGATGCGCCGCCAGAAACTCCGCTACCGCGAGCGCGTTGCGGCTGTGGCGTTCGATGCGGATGCCGAGCGTCTCGAGACCCTGCAGCAATAGCCACGCATTGAACGGTGAGATCGCGGCGCCCATGTCGCGCAGCAGTTGCACGCGAGCTTTGAGGATATAGGCGACGTTGCCGAAGGCTTGCCAATACTGCAGCCCATGATACGACGGATCCGGCTCGGTGAACTCGGGAAAACGGCCGCTCGCGGCCCAATCGAACGTGCCCCCGTCAACGATGACGCCGCCGATCGCGGTGCCGTGGCCACCGATGAATTTCGTCGCCGAGTGCACGACGATATCGGCGCCGAAGTCGATCGGTCGCAGCAGGTACGGGGTCGCCAGCGTGTTATCGACGATGAGCGGCAGGCCGTGGCGGTGCGCGAGGTCCGCGTACGTTGCGATATCGAGCAGGTCGATCTTCGGGTTGCCGATGCTCTCCGCGAAGATCGCCTTGGTGTTCGGCCGGATTGCGGCCTCGACCGCGGACGGATCGTTGAAGTCCACCAGGCTCGCCTCGATGCCGAAGCGCTTGAGGGTGTGCGCGAAGACGTTATACGTTCCACCGTAGAGCGAGGTGGAGCTGACGATGTGGTCGCCGGCTTTGGCGAGGTTCAACACCGAGTAGACGACGGCGGCTTGGCCGCTGGCGACCGCGAGGGCCGCGGCACCGCCTTCGAGCGCGGCAAGGCGTTGCTCGAGGACGTCGGTCGTCGGATTGTTGATACGGGTGTAGATGTTGCCGAACTCTTCAAGCGCGAAGAGCTTACCCGCGTGCTCCGTTGAGTCGAAGAGATACGACGTGGTTTGATAGATCGGCACCGCACGCGCTTTGGTGGAGGGATCCCCCGAATGGCCGCCGTGAATGGCAATGGTGTCGAAGTGCTGCGGGGCCGCAGCGTTCTCTAGGGTCGTGCTCATGGAAGTGCATCCTCTCCCGGCCATGCGAACGCAAGCGAGGCTTGCGAGGCCGGAGCTTCTAGGAGTGATTCGTCCCAACGCGCGTAGCGCGGGAGTTCTGGATGGCGCGGCAGGCGCTCGAAGAGCGGGGCCACGTCGATGGCGGGCGCGAAATCGCGCGCGCTCGTGCGGTGCAGCAAATCGTGGCGTTCGCCGACGGCGCGCAACGTGCCGACGAGATCGCCCAGGATCGCCGAAGCCGTGGCCGGACCGCCTGCTCCCGCGCCGCGAAGCACGAGTTCGCCCGCGTCGCGCGCGACGACGCGCACGATGTTCTCCGGCCCGCGCAGGTTGGCGAACGGATGATCCTCGCGTACGAGCACCGGCGCGACCTCCGCGTGCACGCCGCCGGCGACGCGCACCGCGGCTGCAACCAGACGCAGACGATAGCCGAGCATCTTGGCGCGGGCGATATCGCGTTTGACGATCCCGGTGATGCCGGAATGCCGGATGCGCGGTGAGATCACCGCGAGGCCGAACGCGAGTTGAACGAGCAGGGCGAGCTTGTGCGCTGCATCGACGCCGTCGACGTCGTTGGCCGGATCGGCTTCGGCGTAGCCTGCGGCTTGCGCGGCGGCCAGCGCCTCGTCGTAACTCGCGCCGTCTTCCATCGCGCAGAGCATATAGGTGCAGGTCCCGTTGACCACGCCGCACAGCGAGCGTACCTCGTCGCCCGCGAGCGCATCGGCAAGGGTGCGTACGATCGGAATGGCGCCGCAGGCGGCGGCTTCGTAGCGCAGGGCGACGCCGCGCAGCGCGGCCAGGGCGTGTAAACGTGGGCCTTGCGTCGCGATGAGATCCTTGTTGGCGCTGATCACATGGCGACCGCGATCGAGGGCGCGTTCGACGAAGTCCGCGGCGTCGGCGGTGCCGCCGACGCATTCGATGACGAGATCGACGTGCGGATCCTCGACCAAAGCGCGCGCATCGCGCGTGAAGAGCCCCCTCTCGATGCCGGCGGGGCGCAGTTTATCCTCATCGCGAATCGCGATGCCGCGCAGCTGGAAACGGACGCCGCTGCGTCGCTCGATCGCATCGCGCTCGCGTACGAGCCGCTCGGCGACGCTGCTGCCGACCGTTCCGCATCCGAGCAGGCCGATGCCTACGCTCAATTCCATTCCTCTGTGTGCCTCCTGATGAGATGGGAAAGCGAGGAAAAAACACAACGCCCCTCGCCTGATCGGCGAGGGGCGTTGTGTGAAGCTTTCGGTTGGTGGTGTTGCTTACCGTTCGCTACGCACGACGATCCCCGCCGCATGCTTCTTGCATGCCGCACATGGGACAAATCATGGTGGTCGGGCGGGTAAACATTGGAGCGACCTTACCACGGCAGAAAACATGGCGTCAAGCCCCGCGGCTGTAGGCGAGGCCTCGCGCGCCAAGCGCGAGGGGCAACGTTTGTACGGCTACGCCCGCGGCCTCGAAGCAGCCGGCGATGCGGGCGGCGATGCCTTCCCAGGCGGCGCCGCGGCGCAGCATCGCGATCACGCTCGGGCCGGCGCCCGAGAGCGCGACGCCAAGCAGTGAGCGCGCGCGGATATCGAGCGCTTGCGCGAGCCCGGGAATGTGCGGTGCGCGGTACGGCTGATGGACGCGATCGCGCATCGCCTCGCGCAGCGCACCCCATTCGCCCGATGCGAGCGCCGCGCCGAGCAGGGCCGCGCGCTGAGCGGTGAAGACGACGTCGCAACGATCGTAGCGCTCGGGCAGCAGCGCGCGCGCCTGCTCGGTAGAGAGCGCGCAGTCGGGCACGAGGAGCACGGCGCGCAATGCGCCCGTCGTGCGTACGCGAACGAACGAGCGCGCGTCGCCGGAAGCGGCGATAACGGCCCCTCCGAAGACGGCAGGCAACGCGTTGTCGGGGTGCCCTTCGATCGCGCAGACGTGCTGCGCGATATCGTTGCGCGAGAGTGCGATCCCACCGGCCCGCGCGGCGATCGCGATTCCGAGTACTGCGGCCGCGGCGCTCGAACCCAGGCCCTTACCCAGCGGAATCGCGTTGTCGACGACGATGCGCGCGCTCGGCAACTCAGGGATGACGCGCAGCATGGCGGCCAGCATCGCATCGCGGTAGCCATCGTGCGTGGGTGCGTTCGGCCCCGCGACGAAATCGAGCGTAAAGCGGCGCGCCGGTGCGGCTTGCGCGCGAATGCGCAGACCGAGCGCAAGGCCGACGGCGTCGAAACCCGGCCCGAGGTTCGCGCTCGTAGCGGGGACGCTGACCGAAAAGGCGTCAAACCGCGGCATGCTGTACCGCGCCGGCGTCCTTGAGCACGTGCCCGGTGAGAACGGCGACGACGTCGGCGTCCGGCGCGACCCGGCCGCGCTCGCGCAGGATGCGCAACCCCGCAAGCGATGCCGCGGAAGCGGGCTCGCAGCCGATCCCCTCGCGGCCGATCCGCGCTTTTGCCGCGAAGATCGCCTCGTCGCTCGCAACCAATTCGATGCCGTCGCTCTCGTGCAATTCTCGCGACGCCCGCTCTCGCGACTGCGGGATGCCGACGGCAATGGCGGTTGCACGCGTCTGGGTGCCGGCATCGGCACGAACGAGCGCCAGGCGCGGCAGGCGATCGATCAAATGTAATTCGAGCGCTTCGCGAAAGCCGCGTCCGATCGCGCTGATGTTGCCGAGGTTCCCGCCCGGAAGCACGACCCAATCGGGGACGTGCCAGCCGCGCTGCTCGAGGATGGAGAAGGCGGCGCATTTTTGGCCTTCGAGACGGAACGGGTTGGTGGAGTTGACGATCTGCAACGCGCCGTCGGCTACGCGATCGAGCTGCGCGAAAGCGTCGTCGAACGATCCCTCCACCTCCACGATGCGCGCGCCGTATTCGAGCATTTGCGCGAGTTTCGCTTGCGTTACGCGGCCGCGCGGTACGAGCGCATGCGCCTCCAGCCCGGCGCGCGCCGCGTAAGCGGCCATCGACGACGCGGTGTTGCCGGTACTCGCGGCGACGACGCCGCGCATCCCGGCGGCCTTCGCGGCCGAGACGGCGACGGTCATGCCGAGATCCTTGAACGAACCCGTCGGGTTCATGCCCAGATGCAGGTATGCGAGGCGATCGACGCCCGCGTACGAGGCTCCGCCGGGGGCTTCGTAGAGCGGCATATTGCCTTCGGCGAGCGAGACGATCGAGGTGGGATCGATCGGCGGCAAGAGTTCGCGGTAGCGCCACACTCCGCTCGCAAAGAGCGGTTCGTACGAACCGCGCCGTTCGCGCACGATGCGTTTGTATCCGAGGGGGTCGAGTCGTCGTTCCATCGCGGTGCTCCGAGGTTCCTGAGAATGCAAAGAGCCCCGCGCCATTCGGCGCGGGGCTCGTACGAGTGCTTACCTTGCTCTGCTCTTACGTCAACCCAACACCGAACCGCCCACCAGTCGTGGTGGTGGTAGTCGTCGTGGTCGTCGTCGTCACGGAGGACGCAAACAGCATCATGGTGCCTCCGAGATTAACAGCTCGCCCCCCAATACGTCAAGCCGTGCGATGCGAATCTCCACTCGGGCACGAGGAGACGTGCGCTCAGACCGACGTTTCCAGGAGCGTGAATCGCCGTTCCTGGAGCGCGTGGATCGCCCACACCCCCGCCGGCACGATCATCGCGTTCGGCGCGAGGTTCGCCGCTAATTGCGTATAGACGGCGGCCGGCGTCATACGCAGCGTCGTTGCCGCGGACGTCGCGAAGCTCCGCATCGCATTGTTGCAAATATACGTCCGCAGCCCGCAATCGGCGACCAACGATTCAAGTGACCAGTCGTGCGCTGCTCGCGCGTGCAGATAGGGGTTGCCGCCCCCGCGCCGCGCCGCGCCGAATGCAGTGCGAACGGCGGGAGGGTACGACGGTAGCGCCGGAAGCAAGAGCTCGTTCCAGGCCGCGTCGTTGAACCCAAGGGCAATCGAAACGCCGTGGTAGAGCACGGCGACCGGCAGAATTTGCTCGTAACCGGTATCCAGGGAGTCGCGATAGGCGTCGAGCGTGTTCCGGATCGCGACGAAGATCGTCCCGCCGTCGAGCGGCACGGCGCTATACAGATGGCGATGCGTTGCCGCTTTCGAAAGCGTTGCGTCGAACGCGGCCACGTCGAAGTGCAGCTTCGGGAGCACCTCGTGGGGCTCGGCTGCGGGTGGCGGCGGTGGTGCGGCGGCGGCGATCTGCGGGGCGAGCGCCGCCAGCGATGCGACCGCCAGAAAATCCTTACGCGTGTGCAGGGGGTGCCTCCGATCGAATCGAGCTGTGGGAAAGTTTCACCGTTGCCGGCTTTTCGCGAACGAGGAGCAGCACGCCGGCGAGAAGCGCTCCCCATGCAATGGCCTTTGGTACGAGCACGCGCGGTCCCGATGCGATCAACAGCGCATGCGCTCGCAAGAACGCAGCCCAACTCGCCGCAGAGATCGCGTGGGAGCCGACCGTGGCGTGGGCGAGTGTCGCGCCGGCATGGAGCGGAAGCATGCGTAAGGCGAGCATCACCGCAGCGCAGGCCGCCCCCGCTCCGATCGCCGCCGCGGCACTGCGAAGCAGCGGGCGGCGCACGGCGAAGAAGGTGAAGACCGCGATCGTTACGACCGAGGCATCGCCCAGCACGCGATCGCCGGTGCAGGCATACCACGGTACCGCCACGAGAGCCGCGAGCCAAAGCCAGCGCGCGCCGGCTCGCGCTGACGCAAGCGCCGCCAGCGGCGCCACGAGCGCGACGCAGAATTCGATATCGTGGAGAAACGGCGTAGCCAGGAGCGCGACGCCGACCGGAATCGCTACGCACAACGCGGCATCGCCGGTACGCTTCCATGCGCGAGCGGCCGCAGCCGGCCCGAGCGCGATCGCGACGATGTAGAGCATCGTTGCGATCGGCAACGCGAGGCGCGATGGGAGGCCCCCTTGATGCAGCAGCCACGACATTCCGTATTGATCCGCGGCGCGTAGCTCGGCGTGCGCCATGGCCGGCAGAAGGACGCGCACGTATTCGG
Organism: Vulcanimicrobiota bacterium; assembly: GCA_027315505.1. Lineage (GTDB taxonomy): Bacteria > Vulcanimicrobiota > Vulcanimicrobiia > Vulcanimicrobiales > Vulcanimicrobiaceae > DAHUXY01. The sequence continues at coordinate 7,100 of DAHUXY010000234.1, forward strand.
TGCCGGTCGATGCCCCGAGGACGGCGAAATGGAGAGCCGCCAGCCCTGCGATGCCGATGCCCAGCAGCAAACGCGCGCGCGGCGCGAAGACCGCGAGGCTCACCACGACGGGCAATCCGACGTGCGGCTCGATCATCGTCAGCAGCGCCGGCGCTACAGCCCACCGTTCCCGGCCGCTGCGCAGCAGCAGCGCCGTAGCAGCAACGCATGCA
>DAHUXY010000254.1 GCA_027315505.1 Vulcanimicrobiota bacterium
TGGTGTATGCGGGTATCTGGCAGTTTCGCCGCAAGCCGTGGACCTTCACCAGCGGCGGCCCGCAGGACGGTCTGTATAAATCGACCGACGGCGGACGCAAATGGAAGCGCGTCACCGGCAGCGGCTTTCCGACCGGGTACACCGGCCGCATCGGGCTGGCGATAGCTCCGAGCAATCCCAATCGCGTTTACGCGCTGATCGAAGCGAAGGGCGGCATCCTGTGGCGCTCGGACGACGCGGGCGCGCATTGGAAGATGATGTCGAACGATACGCTGGTCGACCAGCGCCCGTTCTACTTCACGCATATCGCGGTGGACCCAAAGAACGAAAACCACGTCTACGCCGTCTCCGAGATGCTTTCGGAGAGCAAAGACGGGGGCAAAAAGTTCAAAGAGATCGCGAAGAGCGTGCACGTGGATTACCACGCGATCTGGATCGCACCGAATAATCCCAGCCGCATCATCACCGGCGAAGACGGCGGATACGCCCTGACGGTGGACAACGGCAAACACTGGTCGTTCTCGCGCAATCTCACGATCGGCGAAGTCTATCACGTCGGGCTCTCAAATGAGAACCCGTACACGATCTGCGCGCCGCTGCAGGACAACAACGGGTTCTGCGGCCCGTCGAACTCGCTCGACGACGAAGGCATTCTCGACCGTCACTGGACGGACGTCGTCGGTGGCGACGGCGAGTGGAGCGTGCCGGACCCGATCGATCCCAACTACATCTGGTCGGATCTTGAAAACGGCGTCATCCTCGTCTTCAATAAGCAGACGCAATCGAGCCGCTTCGTCATGCCGTACAACGCCTTCCCGGGCAGTTTCCTCGGCCCGTTCGATCTGAGCAAAGCCAAGTATCGCTTTAACTGGGACTCCCCGATCGCGTTCGCCCCGTGGGACGGACACATCGGTTGGTTCGGTAGCGACGTCGTGTTCCAAACGACCGATCGCGGCGAGCATTGGACGGCGATCAGCCCCGATCTCACCCGCAATATCAAAGCGCATCAGCAACCCTCCGGCGGACCGCTTGCGAAGGACGTCTCCGGCGCCGAATACTCCGATACGATCCTCTACATCGAGGGATCGCAATTGGACAAGGGCGAGATCTGGGTCGGAACCGATGACGGCTTGGTCCAGATGACGCGCGACGGCGGAACCACGTGGAACAAGGTGACGCCTCCGGGCGTTCCCGAGTACGCGCGCGTCGAAGCTACGTCGCCGTCGCCGCTGGTTGCGGGCACCGCATACGTGAGTGCCGACAATCACCGGTTGGGCGATTACGCGCCGTACGCGTTCGTGACCCGCGATTATGGCAAGACCTGGTCCAAGATCGTGGCCGGACTGCCGCACGACCAGTACGTGCGTACGATTCGCCCCGACATTCGCAACCCCAACGTCGTCTACGCCGGAACCGAAAACGGTCTCTGGATTTCGTTCGACCAGGGAGCGCACTGGCAAAACTTCCGCAACAATCTCCCGCAAGTCTCGGTGCGCGATATCCGTCTGCAGCCGCAGTTCGACGATATCGTCCTCGCGACGCACGGGCGCGGCGTCTGGGTCCTCGACGACGCTTCGTCGATCCAACAGCTTGCGGAAGCGCAGAAGGCCGGCGTGATGCTGTTTAAGCCTCGCACGTCCTACGAATATCACTACCACTCCAACGACGAAGGCATCTACACGCGGTACTCGGGTGCGAACCCGCCAAACGGTGCGATCGTCGATTTCTATCAAGCCAAACCGCAAGCGAAGGTTCCGGTGGTGCAGATTCTCGATGCGAAGGGCACCGTGATTCGCACGATTATGGGCACGCATAAGGTAAAAGGCAAGAACGTCCCGTTCGTAACCAATAAAGCCGGCATCAATCGCTTCGTGTGGGACTTCCACGAAACCGGGCCGACGCTCTGGATGGGTGCGGCGCGTGAGAAGTACCGTGGCCCCAAGGTCGGCGCCCTCGCCGTTCCGGGCACGTACACGGTGCGCATGACGCTCGGCGGCAAGACGCTCGAGCAGAGCTTCGAAGTCAAGCCCGATCCGCGCGACCATTGGACGCAGGCCGAATACCAAGCCGGTTTCGACTTTGCAACCACGTATCTCGCGAAATACGGCAAGATTGACGACGTGCTCAACCACCTCGATACGATCGGTACATCGCTCAAAGCGGCGGCAGTTGCGGCCAAGGGCGACCCGTCGCTCGCGGCTCAGGTAACCAAAGCGCAGGCGCAGCGTAACGTGGTATTCTCCGCGTTCACCGCCGATTACAAGAACGACGAGGACTCCATCCAACGCCCCGGCTCGCTCCGCGAATCGGTGCCGCGGACGGGTTTCGGCGAACAGCAGCCGCCGACGGCGGCGACCCTGACGTACGCGGCGGAATTCGATGCCGCCTACACGGCAGCGTTCGCAAAGTACAATGCCTTCGTACAGAGCCTCTCGGGGCTTTCGTCCGAATTGCATGCCAAAGGCAAGAAACCGGTCGCGGGAGCGATAACCATTACCCCATAGTGTGTGTATCGCAAACCCGGTCGTCGTTACTTTCGCGTAGTGGATTCCTGGGAGCGGTGGGCGCTGCGGCGCTCCCGCTCTTCGCGGATCCCGCGCGAGCGCTCGCCGCGGTTCAGGATGCGGCGGGCGAGCAAGCCAGCCTGACGATTCCCGCGGGCCTCGCGCCCGCCAACGAACGAGCCGCTCGCATTGCGAGCGGCTCGCCGTACATTCGAGCCCACGTCGCGCAAATTACCGCACTTGCCGCCTCGATCGGCGATGCGACGCTGCGCGCCGACGTGCTGGATCTGCTGAATCTTCCGGTGCCGCGCTACATGCGGCGCTATCCCGATGCCGCGTCGCAGATCGCGATGCGCGACGACCTGGCGTTCGCGGGTTTTATCGCCCCCGGCGCGCCCGTATCGGGCGTCTTTCCGCCGATGTCGCCGGCGTTGGGCTACGCGCAGCCGTTCTGGAGCGCGCCCGGCTCGGATACGAACGGCCACCACAGCTACCCCGGCGGCCTGTGCGTGCACGAACTCTTCAACGCGCGTATGGGCGAGCAGTTTACCCGCATCTACGATCTTCAGTATTTCAACGGCCGCTCCACGGTGGATCGGGATCTGGCGATCGGCGCGGCGCTCTACCACGATATTATGAAAACGATGGTGTTTCAGTATAACGCGGACGGAACGTTTTTTGACGAGTTGCTCATCGGCAACACCGGCGGGCACCACGTCCTCTCGGGCGCCGAAGCGATCGCTCGCGGCCGCGATGCGCGCTTCGTAACGGTACTCCTGAGCGCGCACGCGGCGCCCTCACTCGGCGATCAAGCCAAGGTCGCGACGTGGTGCCGCGCCGCCGCGATGCTCGCCGGCGTCGACCCGGTCGAATACGGGTTGGTGCGCAAAACCGGCGACGGGTACGAGCTTGCGACGCTCCCCGCGATCGAATGCTTCGTGAACCATCTTAGCGACCACGACTACGTGCTCGCCATCGACGCGGCGCACCACGTGCGGCCGATGCTTGCCGCCGTCGCGCCGCGGTTCGGCGTCAACCCTCGGGACACCGCAGCGCTCAACTGGTGGCGCCTGCGCGTCTGCTCGCATGCGACCGAAATCGCGCTCTATCACGAACTGACCAGGGGCGAGGCGGCCTTCGTTGCGGCCGTCGGTTCGGCGCTGTAGAGAACGGAGAAGGGAGCGCTCGAACGCTGCTCGCTGCGCCTCCGCAGTTGTTTCGCGCTTTGGCGCAGAAGTGGAGAGGTTACGCGTGCCGGAGACCACGTCGCGAGCTCTTGGAACCGATCCAAGTTTAAGGCAGCTATGAGCCGAGCCTTCGTAAAAGATGACGATAGCGGCCCCGAGCCCATCGTCCCTCGCCCTATCAGCGAGGCCCCGAACTACGTCACCCCGCGCGGCTACGCGTTGCTCGAGCGCGCGTTCGAGGCCGCGCAAGCGGCGGCGGACGAACGCGAAGTGCAGTATTACCGGCAGCGGCTCGATAGCGCCATCGTCGTGAGGCCGTCGATTCGCGTAAAGCGGGTTATCGAATTCGGCGCATCGGTCACCGCGCGCGACGCAAACGGATCCTCGCTGACCATCCGCATCGTCGGTGAAGACGAGGCCGATCCCACGCAGGGTTTGGTAAGTTGGGAATCCCCGATTGCGAAAGCATTTATGGATCATCGCGCCGGCGATCGCGTGATCGTGCAACGCCCTGCGGGGCCCCTCGCCTACACCATCGAGGACGTACGCTATGACTGAAGGCCGCCTCGGTGCGGCTTACCCAGGCCGTTTTTAGTTAGCCTGGTTATCGGTTACGCATACTTGTGACACTTCGCTCTTAGGTGATTTTTGTCACGGGAGAGCGTCGATACAACCGCAATAGGGCGATTCGTTACTACTTCAGTTTCATGACGGAGGATGTTCATGAACGGACCCATGGTACGATTACGCCATCTTATCGCGCCGCTTTTCGGCGCAGTACTCCTCGGAACGCTGATCGCCGGTTGCGGCGGCGGCGCCACTTCCGGCACGACCGGAGCCGTTCCGAAGCTCGTTACGCCACCTCGTAGCCTTATGCACGCGGTATTGCACATCAGCCGCTCCTCGATTCCCTCGGTGATGGCAAAACTCGTTCGTTCGGGCGCGTATGCGTCGCCGGTGAAGGGCAAAAAAATCAAGCAGCTTGCCCACGTGATGACCGTTTCGCAAGGACTCAACCTCGTCAACAACGGCGGCCCGGTCATGGCCGGTGCGACCGTTTATAACATTTTGGTCAACTGCGCCGACGAAAGCTGCTGGGGCAGCAAAATCGGCCAATTCGAGAACGATCTGTTTTCGAACGGCGGCGGAACCGGCATGATCAATATTCTCGACCAATACATCGGGCAGAGCGCGACCGGCGCGTATGCCGACGGTGGCGACTACCCGGTAACCTACAATACGTCATCGCAGCTCGGCGACCAAGATATCGATAATATCGTGTATCAAGTTGCGACGGCAAATAACATTCCGACCGGTTACAACACGATGTTCAACGTGTTTCTCGCAAGCGGCGTCCAGCAGTGCAGCCAGGCAGCCGGCGGATGTTACGGGCAGCAGTATTGCGCCTACCACGGCAGCAACGACTACAGCGATATCGGCCACGCGATCTATTCCGTGGAACCGTACCAAGATATTCAGGGCTGCCAGGTGAGTAATCTCCCTTCACCCAACGGATCGACGGCAGATTCCACGGCATCGACCGCATCGCATGAAATGTTTGAAGCATTCACCGATCCGGACGTGGCGATCAACAATGTCGCCTGGTACAACCAAACCGGCGGGGAGATCGGCGATCTATGCGCGCCGGCAGCCGGCGTCCCAACCGGCAACGTGCAACTCGGGGCCGATACTTGGGAGATTCAAATGGAATACGATAACAACGTCTCCGATTGCTCGTACTCGCCATAGGGCGATACGGGTTTTAGCACCATTACAGGCCATTGCTTGCTTGGCGATGGCCTGTTTCATTGTGCGCGGCGGGTGGTAGAATGCAGTATGCAAAAGCGAATAACCGCGATGGCGGCTGCCTTCATCTGCGCGACTGCTGCGATCGGCAGCGCGCCTGCCCTCGCCGGATCTTCATTAGGTTCGGTCCGGGTCGCCGTGCGCGACGGCGCGCAGCGGCCGCTGATGGGCGAGCCGATCGAGGTGCAGAGCGGCGGCTCCTATCGGCAGGTCTTCACCGATCGGCACGGGGTTGCCGTCGTATCCAATCTGACGCCGGGGCGAACGCTGATTCGTTTGGCGAGCACGACCGCGGCATGCCCGCAGCTCGTCTCGGTCATGGCAGGCGAGACCGGGCAAGCGCACATGCGCGCGCTTCCGTCTGACGCCGCGCTAACGTGCACGGCTCACGTCGCACGTCCGCAAGCGTCGCTTACGACCGATCTTTACGACATCTGGTAGCGTAGGCTAGACGTCGCGGGCGGCGAAGCTGCGCACCGCGATCGCGGTGACGGCCACGACCCACACCGCGCTCCACGCAAGCATGGCCGGTGGGGGCGGCGAGAGCACGAAAAAGGGGCCGGGCCAGCCGCTCAGCCCGAATGTTGCGACCAGGACCGCCGGCTGGAGTTGATAGACGGCGACGCGCCACAGGGCATCCGACGGCAGCAGCAGTTGCGAGACGACGCCGATGCGCAACAATGTCTCGTTGTGGTAGACCGGGCCGAAGCTTGCGACGATGCCTACGATCCAGGACACGCCGAACCCGGCGACCGCAACGATGCTCGTGGCAACCGTTTGCAGGCGAGACGCGACCGCGAGCGTCAGGCAGAGCATGACGATTGCGAGCGCCGCGAGCGCAGCGATTGCAGCGACGGGGTGCGGCGGCTGGTAGCCGGTGACGGCATCGATAACGGCAAATTCCAGGCCGCCGGAGATTGCCGCGTACGCGCACAACAGCGCGCTGAGCCCGAGCGCCTTCCCTACCACTACCGCCCCGCGTGAGATCGGCCGCGCGAGCACCGGCAGCAATACGCCCGATTCTATTTCCGCCGAAAGCATCGTCGCGCCGAGCACGATGGCGGCAAATGCCAGGATAAAGCTGAAGAGATAGGCGATGAGCGGCACCAACGCCGCGGTAACGGCGCGAATCTCCAGCGGGCTGAGCGCGTGGCCATGCTGCTTGTGGATCGTATGAATGTGCTGCAAGCCCCAACCTGTTAGCGCCACCAGCACGAGCGTGCCGAGCAGTGCCGCGATCGCAAAGCGCCGGCGAACCATCTCGCGAACCGTCATCCATGCGATGGTAATCACGGCGAGCTCGCGAGATCGATGAAACGTTCTTCAAGCGTTTGGACGATCGGTTCGACGGCATAGACGCGCGCCCGCGCCGCGACGAGCGCTGCGACGATCTCGGGCGTTCGCTCGTGCGCGACGTCGGGGAGCACGAGGACGCCGCTATGTTCGGTAAGGTGGCCGAACGGCGCGAGCGCGGCATGCAGCGAAGCCCCATCCGCTTGCGCGCGAATGCGCAGACCCCGTTGCTCCCCGAGGATGTCCTCGCGCGTGCCACTCGCGATAACCCTTCCGGATTTCACGATCGCGATGCGATCGCAGACAAGTTCCACCTCGGTCAGCAAGTGCGAATTGAGAAACACGGTGGTCCCGCGTTCGCGCAATCCGGCGAGCAGCGCGCGCACGTCGTAGCGTCCGAGGGGGTCGAGCGCGGAGGTGGGCTCGTCGAGAACGACGAGCGTGGGATTGCCGAGCAGCGCAACGCCCAGGCCCAGGCGCTGTTGCATGCCTTTCGAATACGTCGCGACCCGATCGTCTGCGCGCGGGCTCAACCCTACCGCGGCGAGCGCGCGATCGATATCACGCGCACGCTGCGTCCCGCTCGCGCCGAGCAGCGAGGCGTGAAACGCGAGCACCTCTCGCGCGCTCAACCACTCCGGATAGCGAAAGAGCTCCGGCAGGTAGCCGATGCTCCGTCGCGCCTCGCGATCGCCGACCGGCGCACCCAGCACCTGCGCGGTTCCGGACGTCGGACGGACCAAGCCCAGCAGCATCTTCACCGCCGTCGTCTTTCCGGCGCCGTTTGCGCCGAGAAAGCCGAAAATGGAGCCGCGTTCGACGCGCAGCGTGAGGTCGCTCAGCGCCGTGACGGTGCCGTAGCGCTTTGCGAGCGCGACGGCACCGATGGCGGGGCTAGCGGAGGCTGTCGGCAAGCGCGATGGCCTCGCTCTTTTTGAGCGAGCCGACGACGGCGTAGATGACGGAGCCTTTCTGCCAGAGCACGCCGGCGCCTAGGCCCGTTTGGTCGCCCAGGGCGAGGCCTTCCACGCCGTCGACCTGCACCGGCGATGCCGTTTGTTTATCGATCTGCAGGGGGATCGGCAGCGTGCGCGACGGATCCGTGATGGCGTGTAGTTGCGCCGCAACATCCGCCGGAAGATTGGGCATAGCAAACAGGTAGTTCGCGAGCGTCTTCAACGATGCCCCGGTGGAGATCACCGACGGCATGTGCGATTCGACGAGGATGACCATATTATCGAGGCCGTGAGCCCGCAGATCTTTCGCGCTCTTGGGGATGTTCCCGTATGCGCGCACGATTGCTGAGGGGAAGGTGACGCGGATGGTCGAGCCGTTGAGACCGGGTGGCATGGGCGGCAGGTTGCGGTGATAGCGCAGCTCGTACGCGCGGGCCTTTGCCGCGCTGAACGTAAAGGCCACGCTCGACGATTCCGTCAGGTAGGTCTGCGTGCGTGCCGGAATACCGCGCGGTGCGATGGAGAAACCGCGCGGTGTGAGCCCGGTAACCGCCGCAGCGTGCGCGAGCGAGACGGGCCGCTCGCGGTCCTGGAGCGCGCGTTGCGGGCTGTGCCGCAAGGTGCCGAAGGCCTTCAGGCTCGGCATGAGGCGCATTTGCTCGCTGTCGGTTGCGCTCATGGCCAGCGGCACGAATTGGTGCGGTTCGAAGATGGTGAGCATCTGCGCGGCGAAGCCGCCGAGCGGCGTGAAGACGAGCGCGCATACGAGAACCGCCGCGGCGGCAAGCCCCGCGAGACCGGGATACCACGCCGCAGGACGCTTCGCGGAGGCAGGGCGCGTCTGCAGGTTGGCGTACGCCCGCGCGCTATCGACCGCCGGAAGCGACCCGGAGAAGGCGCGTTCGCCAATGCGTGCGTTGGCGAGGATCTCTTCGTGGCGCGCGTGACACGTTGCGCAGCCTTGGAGATGTGCCGTCATGCTTGCGTCGGTATGCTCCGGCTCGTCGATCGAGCGCCGGAGAATGGAGTCATCGTAGTGTTGCATGTTCGATTTCCTTTTTGAGGGCACGTTCCGCTCGCGCGAGCCGCGTCCCGATCTGGTGCGTGTCGATCCCGAGGGCTTGGGCGAGTTCGCGATAGCTGGATCCGCCGTACCGTAGTGCGAGCAACTCCGCATCGCGCGGACGAAGGCGAAGCAGCGCCGCGCGGACGACGATTTGCAACTGGGCGCGATCGAGCAACGCGAGCGGATCCATGGCGGCTTGGGCTTCGCGCAGCAGCGGGCGATGGAGCCGAAACTCCGCGAGTTCTCGCGCGATGCGCCGTTTACGCGAGCGAATGAGGTTGAGGGCGCGATGGGCTGCCGCGACGCTGAGCCAACCAGGCGCGCTCGGCTCAGGCTGGCGGCCCGTGCGGACGAACTGTACGAAGGCCTCCTGCGCCACGTCCTCGGCATCGGCGCGATCGCCGAGGACGCGGTACGCGATAGCGACCAGCCGGGGATACTGCTCCGCAAAGAGCGCTTCGAGGCTTGATGATGATGGTGCGATGGAGACGGCTACCACGCGATCCGATCCCTTCCTTTCGGGTTCATATGCCTAAAAGCACCGCGGGCCTCGCATATGTAACGCCGCACGGGGTCTCGGGTACATGACCGGAGTCGCATTGTTTCGGCCCGGCGCTCGGGGGTAGATAACATACGGCTTCATTCAAGGGCTTGCCGGCGATCCAACGCGATCGAAAGGAACGTATTCATGCAATTGTCCGATAAGGTAGCCATCGTCACCGGCGGTGACACGGGCATCGGCAAGGCGATCGCGCTTGCGTGTGCTCGCGAAGGGGCCAGCGTCGTGATCGATTACGTCGGCGATGCAACGCCGGCGTCGGTGGTGGTTAAAGAAATCGAGGGCCTCGGCGGCAAAGCCCATGCCGTCGCGGCCGATATCAGTAACGAGGGCGACGTTGCGGAACTGCTGCAACAAACGATCGCGCGGTACGGCGGAATCGACATCTTCGTGAACAATGCCGGCATCGAGCAAAAGCAGCCGTTCCTGCAAACGCCGCTCGAGGTGTGGAATAAGGTGATCGCGATCAATCTCACAGGCACGTGGCTCTGCTCGCAAGCGGCGGCGCAACAGATGGTTCGACAGAAGCGCGGCGGCCGTATCATTAATATTTCGTCGGTCCACGAAGACCTCGCAATGCCGACTAACGCCCCCTACTGCGCTTCAAAGGGCGGCATTCGGATGTTGATGCGCACGATTGCCATCGAACTTGCGCAATATGGTATTACCGTTAACGACGTGTGCCCCGGCGCCGTCGATACGCCCATGGACGCGAAGCTCGAGAGCGATCGTCCGGAGTACGCGGAGCTTCTAGCCGAGATCCCGTTACGGCGCATGGCAAAACCGGAAGAGATCGCCGGGCTGTGCGTGTTTCTCGCTTCCGATGCCGGTGCGTACATCACCGGGGCTTCGTACGTGATCGACGGCGGCATGACCCGGCAGTCGGGGAGCCTGTAGAGGCTTGCCACGGCTGTTCGGCCGCGAGTATTCTGCGCGCGATCTTGCGGAGCGCATCGGTCGCCCCGAGCAACTCGCAGGCATTCGTTCGTTCGAATATAGCGACGGGCGGGCGCGGGGCGTCCGCGCGTTTGACGTGCGTAGCGGCGCCGGGCTGCGGTTTACCAGCGTGGCCGATCGCGCGCTGGACGTGTGCGCGCTGGAGTTTCGCGGCATACCGCTGGTGTGGCACGGACCCGGGGGCCTCGCCGCGCCGCAATACTATCAGCCGGAGGCCGACGATTTCGCACGCGATTTCTTCGGCGGTCTCTTTACCACATGCGGCTTAAGCAGTTTTGGGCCGCCGGGCAGCGATGCCTATGGAAGCTTCGGAATGCACGGCCGGGTAAATCACCTTCCTGCAGAAAATCTCGCCACGCGCGCAGCATGGGAAGGCGATGCATGCACGTTCGAAATTGCGGGGACTATTTCCGAAGCGCAGATGTTCGGCGAAAACCTGACGCTCGCGCGCACGCTGCGGATCGAACTCGGTGCGAATCGCCTTGCCGTGCACGACGTCGTCACCAACGAAGGCGGCACGCGCCGGCCGCACATGCTGCTCTACCACTGCAACATGGGCTTCCCGCTCTTGGATGCCGATGCGCGATTAGAAGTATCGCAGCGTGCGATGCGCCCGCGCGACGCCCAAGCCGAGCGTGGCTTGAACGAATGGAATCGCGGCGGAGAACCCGACTCGGGTTTTGCCGAGCAGGTGTTCGTTCACGAACCGTTAGCCTGCGCCGATGGCTTTGCGCGCGCGGTTATGGTGAACCGAGCCTTGGATGATGGGCGCGGGGTTGCGCTAGCGATTCGGTACGATCCCGCGCAGCTGCCCGCGCTGTTTACGTGGCGGATGCTCGGCGTGAATACCTATGTGATGGGCATCGAGCCGGCCAATTGCCCGACGATCGAAGGCCGCGTCGAAGCCGGAAAGCGTGGCACGCTTCCGTTTCTGGAACCGGGCGAAAGCCGCTCGTACGATCTCGTCTTCGAGGTACTGGGCGGAGCAGAGGAGATCGACCGGACGCTCGCAATGCTACCATGATGTCGCTCTCGTGGCAGCAAGCTCGCGCGCTTGCACTCGCGGCCGAACTCGCCGATGCTCCGCTCGGCCTGGAACGCCGCCGGATCGAAGGCGCCGTTGTAGAAACGACCAGGAGCTATCCGGGATATTATTTCGGCAATCGCTTCATTCTCGACCAGCCGCCGCGGGGCGAGGATCTCGATGCGTGGCTGGCACGCTATCGCGACTGTTTTGGCTGGCGCAGCGGCGAGTATCCAGCGGTCCTCTCGTGGTACGAGCCGCAGGGAAATGCCGGACGAGTAGGCGCGCACGGCGTTGACGTGCAGGTGATGTATCGGGCCTCCGATGACGCACCGGCACGGAACGTGGCGCCGGCTACGGGACATCTCGTCGCGTTCTCCAGCGACCGCCATTGGCAGCAGCTTATCGATCTAGAACTCGCGGCATACTCTCACGGCGAGGCGTTCACGCGATGGCGAGCATCGAGCTTTCGTGCGCTCATGGATGCGGGGCTTGGCACCTACTACGGCATCGTTAACGAAGACGACGCGCTCCTATGCGCCGGCGGAAGCTACTATCGTGAGAATGTGGCCCGCTTTGCCGGCATCATCACCAGCCGAGAATACCGTGGCCGCGGCCTCGCGAGCGCGCTCATCACCGAGCTGCTCTCGCGCATGCGCGAGAGCGCGCAGACACAGGTGATCGTTGCCGAATCCGGCTCCAGAGCGGCCGAGCTTTACGAATCCCTCGGATTCATGCCGTTCTGCTACAGTCATTCGCTGCAGATTGACCGACCCGAGGCCGCTCTAAAGGATGCGGACGGCGAGGGCTGCGATGTCGTCGTGGAAGCGGCCGCGGGTAAAGCGCTCGACAGTTACGAGTAAATCCGTCAACTGATCGGACACCGATGCATCCGCATTACTAGCCAGAACCTTGGTAAGTCGATCCATGCCGAAGAAATCGCCCTTCGGCGAGCGCGCTTCGGTAATGCCGTCGGTCGTAGCAATAAGGAGCGTGCCGGGTTCGACGGCAATCTGGCGTTGGCGAAAAAGATGGTGCTGGTCGTCGAAAACACCCACGAGTGGGGCAGTTGGAGCGAGAACGACGGGTTTTTGGCCAGGCGCGAGGAGAAACACCGGCTCGTGCCCCGCACAGGCATACGTGAGCGATCGCCGCCGATCGTCGAGCACGGCGAAAAATACGCTGGCGAATTGCTCGCTTCGTTCGAAGGCGTTATTTTCGATGAATACGCGATCGAGCGAGCGCAGGGTGCGCTCGGGCGTGAGTCCCTCAGAGGCATAGCAACGCAAGCCAAACTTGATGAGCGCCGCATGAACGGCCGCTTGCGCTCCCTTTCCGGAAACGTCGGCGATCGCAAAAGCAACGCTCCCGTTATCGAAGTGATAGACGTCGACGATATCGCCGCCGACATGGCCCGCAGCTAGGCGGAACGTCACGGCGTACTCGAGGCCGTCGATGTGGTGGCCTTCGTGCGCGAAAAGGTGCCGTACGAGAATTTCCGCCGCAAGCCGATCTTCGGAAGTGAGGATGTCGTCTTGCGCCGGCTCTCGCGCAGCCAACTTTTCAACGGATGTGGGTACCGGGTCGGTCGCGATGGCAGTGGTCATGGCGCGGTGGCGCTTACGTGGCATACTTCATGCACGTTCCTGGCGAGCCGAGCCGCCCCCTATCCGGTTTTGATGCGCTTGCTGCGTCCGGTCGTCTGCGGCGCTGTGCCGCGGCCGGGCTCGAATCCGGTCGTCGACCGGCGCGCCACGATGGTAGCGTACAAAACGCCGTCGGCGTCTTCATCGGCGACGCGCTCGACAAGGTGGTAGCTGCCATCGGCTTGCATGCGAGCCGCAGCCATGAATTGCCGCCCCGGCCGATCGGCGAGCGTCTCAAGTTGCTCGATGAGCGCGGAGCGCTTCAACGGCTCTGTACCCGCAAAGAGGCATAACTCCGTTCCCCGAGCGGCCGCTCGGCTGCGTACTTCGCCCGCAGGCGCTGCCGCGTTGCCGCTGCGCATCCGCACGAAGTCGCCGCTGCAAGCGCGAAGCGCCGCGAGGATCGAGGGCCAATGGAGACTCTTTGAAGGCTGATTTTGCATTGACAGCCACGTTCGCACGCGTTCCGGCTCAGGCCTGGGTGAGGACCCCGCGGGCCGTGGCGCCACACGGTTGGCGGCCGGTTAACGCATACTGGCAGAAGAGACTATGCTGTCATGTAAAACGCGCTTGGAGTTCTTGAAATCCATCGGGTCGGCGGGAGCGGTGTTCGCAGGTGCCGCCGGCGCTAGTCCCCGCTGCAAACGCGGGCACGATGTGATGATCCCCGCATGTTCCGACGCCGGCGCGGCGCATCTCACGCACGGGTATCCGGACGAATGCCATGCGTTCACGATATTTGCCGACTCTCTGGCCGCACGTGCCTGGGGCCACGGCTGGTATGCTCAGCCGCCAATCGTGAGCGATCGAAATGCGATCGTCGTCGATTTCGTATCGCGCCAAGAACAAGATGCAGAAGCTTCGCTCGAAGGCGGTTGGAACGGCGCTTGGGAATTTCCGATGGGCACGGTCAACACGGTTGCCGCCAGGGTGGAAACGAACGCACAGAACGCGCGCATCGCGCGCCACCTCGCGCTGATCGGCACCGGGATGCGGCAAGCCGCGTTTCATCGCGACGTCATCGAACCGTTACTCGACGAGCGCTCGTGCCGAAATGCATCCTGTGCGATCTGCGCGGCCCGGCCACAACGCGGCATTGCCGGGGTGTTCCACGTCCTGGCCACGGGCATGAGGCAGTCTGTCGTCCAACTCTTCTCCCAATGGGAGCCGAGTAACGCGCTTCGCGAGGCGCTGCGTCATGACGGCATCGATATCGTGCACCACAGGCTTAGCTCGATTCCGGGCGACGACCTCGCGGCGAACAGCGCCTATCATCTCTGGGACGGCACGCCGCTTCAAGCGGAGCGATTTCGCAAAACGATCTGGAAGCCGGCGTGGCGCGGCGCCTGAACGCGCGCTTAAACGCCAGGCTCCGCCAACCGCCTGGCGAGGGCATTGTTTATAGTCGTAGTGTGTCACGCGACCACGGCTGGCCGCGTGGCACGCACAATGCCGCCGCCGTTAGCACCACTCCACCACGTCGTCGCCGCAGGCTGCGGCCGCTTCTTCCATCCATGAGGTAATGGGTGATGCGTCATCCGCGATGGTGATCGCGAGAATGTGTGCCGCACGGGTCACCGCCAGTAATACGAGGTTGCGCGCAACGTCGTCCGGCGTGGCCGTTTCGTCCGGCTCCACGTTCGGGTAACGGCGCTTGTTCTCGTAGGCGCGATCTAAGCTCACCAATATTGTCGCCCACCCTTCGAGCCCCCGTAGCGATCCGTACGGCACCAGCGGAACCTCCACCGGCCGGCGCTTGATCACGCGCGTCTGCTCGTCGGTTGCATCCCACGTCGTAAAACCATTCGCCACGAGTTCGCCGCGAATCGTCACGTGCGCCGGGGGTTGAGGATCGCCGCTCATTCGCGGAGGCGTTGCGATAAGGCAGTCGCCCGGCGAAACGCCCGCGGCCGCGGCGACCGCCAGTACGCGGGCGATCAACGCCGCGCGATTTGCCCCCGCGCGTGCGATGATGACGCGGCCGCCTACGAGCTCGGGGTGCGATTGCATCTTCCAGTCAACGTAGCCCATCGCGCCGGCGAAGGCGCTTACGAAACGGGCCACGTTCGCGGACATTCGCAAGGAACGGTTGAGTTCGCGCACGTAGCGCCGAGAGCGCGGCACGTTGGCCGACCAATCGCAAAGGCTCTGCCGCTGCGCGAATTGGTCGAGGCCGTCCGAGAGAATCGTGCGTTCCGGCGGAAAGAGCGCGCGGAGCAGATCGCGTTCGGGCGTGCGCCAATCCTGCGCCTCATCGATGAAGACGTAGTCGAAGGCAAAGCGTTCGGGATAGAGTTCGCGTACCGCGGCAGCGTCGTTGGCGAGCGCGTCCGCACCGCGCTCGTCGATAAATGCTCGTAGCGCGTTCGGCAACGCCACGTAATCGGTCGTACCCCCCGGCGTCGTTGGAACGATGCCGCCGAGTTCAGCAAACGCCGCGAGTAACACCTCGAACATCGTCTCGACCACGATGGATCCTGCCGGGATGCCGGCCCCTTGCGCGATCGTGCGCACCAAGTGCTCTAATTCTCCGCGCAGAACGCGCTGGTACGTCAGAAATAGAATGCGCGCACGGTCGCGTAGCGCGACCCGGCGAGCGACCAGGGCCAGCGTCGTAGATTTCCCGCTGCCGGCTCGCCCGAGAAGGCGAATTTGGTGGGTGCCCACGTGCGCCATGGCGTCGTCCAGTACGTCGCGTACGAGCACCTCGGTTGTCAGCCGGTCCAGCTTGGCAAGATCTCGTGCGGTCATCTC
>DAHUXY010000267.1 GCA_027315505.1 Vulcanimicrobiota bacterium
GCAGCTCAACCGCGGCGTCGAGTTACGGGCTGAAAAGCGACCGATGCTGGCCGACTTGCGCGATTCAGGGTCGATCGAGCAGGAAGCCGACGTGGTGGCGTACGATCGAGGTTGCTTCGTACGAGGTGCCGCTCTTCGTGCGCTTCGCCCGCAGCGATCTGCAGAGCGAACCGTTGCCGCTGCCGAGCGAGTTTGGAGCTCAAGAACGAGCGATCGAGGCGGGGCCCGGGGTCGCGCAGGACGCGCTGCGTTCGTTTTTGCTCGAGTCGGTCACGCAGTACGCGCTGACGATGAACGTTCCCAGCGAAGACCGCACCTCGCATCTCTCCGCGCACTTATCGTTCGGAACTATCTCGGCGCGGTCCGTCGTTCGAGCGACCAACGCGCGCGCCGACGATCCGTTCTTGCTCGCTGAGGAGCGGGCATCGATCAAACTGTATTTGCGGTCGCTCGCGCAACGCGATTTCTTCTTGCAGCTCTCGTGGTTTCACCCGCACACGCAGAACGAGCCGCTCCAGGAAAAGATGGCCGACTTCACGTTCGCTCGCGCGCACGAAGGCTTGGACGCTTGGCGCGGCGGCCGAACGGGGTTCCCGCTCGTCGATGCCGGGATCCGGCAACTGCATGAAACCGGATGGATGCACCCGCACGTCCGCGCGGTCGCAGCGTCCTTCTGTTGCTTCGATTTGGGCGTGGATTGGCGCGTGGGGCGCGACGAGTGGGATCGCTGGACCATCGAGGACGACCGGGCGCTCGCGACCGGCAATTGGCAGTGGGTCGCCGGCGTCGGAGCCGACATGGCGCAGTATCCGCGCATCTACAATCCCGAACGTCAAAGGCGCCGGTTCGATCCAACCGGCGCCTACGTGAAGCGTTTCGTGCCCGAACTCGCGCAACGTCCGCTTGCAACCTGGGGCGTTCGCGACGAGCGCCAACTCGCGCTCGATCTATTTGCCACGGCCGCCTATCCCTCACCGATTCTCGATCACGAGGCGGCGGCGCGCGCGTTTCTAGCGCGCTATCGCGCGCATTTGGCTATTTTACCGGAAGACGCTCGTCGAGCCAATCGCTGACGATCGGCACCCGAACGTCGTCGCCGTGCCACACTTTGATGCCGAAAAAGACGCTGGCAACGAGGAAGAGCGGCACGAGGAACGGCAGCAGGATCGAGGCCGAAATCCCGAGCCCCGGAACGTTTGCGAGTAACGTGAGCACCGCGCCGAAGGCCCATATGCCGATGTTGAACCCGAGCGCGTTGTAGGTTTGCCGGCGCAGATAACGCGACTGCTTGCGATCGAAGAGTCCCAGTAGCGCCAGCGGCCAGAGTGGAAAACCGAGCGCGATCAACGCGCGCGATTCGACCGGGTCGTCGTGGTTGACGGCGACCGATTGCGTGACCGTGACGGTGGGCTGCTGCGGCGGCCCGGGCGGCGGCGGCGTTTGACGGCGGGGAGGCACCTCGCCGGCGATGCGCTCGCGGCTGCCCGCGGCGGCATCGATCTTTTGCGCGAGGCGGCAGCTGGGGCACGTCCCCTGCGCGCTACGGCACGTGGCGCAGATGGGTTTCCCGCAATCGATGCACGGCGCAACCGACGGGACATTACTGTGGAAGAAGCAGTCCATGGCGTATCTGGTCTCCATTTCGTTCACCTTCCCCACCTACCGCGCAGGGCCCCAGGAGGTTTCACCGCGCTAACCCCGCAAGTCGGGCCAGCCAATGACCCGGAATGAAACCATCGCGCGGCTCGCAACCGAGGCGCGGCCGTACTTCCCCCGCCTGATCGCCGGCACGCTGCTCGGCACCCTATCGGGCTTGCTGGCGATCGTTCCGCCGTGGGCCTTCGGCCAAATCGTCAATCGCGTGCTCGCCCCCGCGCACGGAACGGCGCCCGTCATCGGCGTGCTGTACACGAGCCTGGGCGTCACGTTCGTAGCGCTCACGCTGCAGAACCTCACGCAGTACTTCCAAACCTATCTGATCGTCTTCAGCGGGCAGCGCCTCATCTCTGGCTGGCGCATCGCGCTCTTCGAGCGCGTGCTCAATCTGCCGCTCGGCGAATTCGACAAATGGCGCCCGGGCGAATTGATCGCGCGCTTCAACAGCGACCTGCAGATCATGACCGACACCACCAGCACCTCGCTGCCGCAATTGATCACCGCGGTCGTGACCTTCATCGGCTCGTTCGCATACATGATCAAACTCGATTGGTTCCTGACGCTCACGCTGGTCGTCGTCGCGCCGATCGTCTCGCTCGCGGTCTCCAACTTTCAAAAGCTCATCAGCGCAAGCGCCGCGCGCACGCAGGAACGCATCGGCAGCCTCTCTTCAACGCTCGTCGAGATACTGCACGGCCAGCGGATCGTCAAAGCCTTCGGCCGCGAATCCTATGAAATCGAGCGTTTCCGCCGCCGCAACGACGATTACTTCGGCGCGTACATGAAGCTGATCCAGTTCATCAACACGCAACCGCTCGTCGTTTCGACCATCATGGTCACCGCAGTGATCGTGATCGTCTGGCTATCCGCGCGTGAAGTGCTGGTCGGACGCTTGACGACCGGCGACGTGTTCACGTATTGGTTGTTGCTCGTCAACCTCGTCAACCCGCTCAACCGCGTCGCGAGCTTCGTCGGCGATCTGAGCAAAGCGGTCATCTCGAGCGGTCGCGTCTTCGAAGTCCTCGATCTCCCGCGCGAAGAGAGCGACGAATCCAAAGCGCCGCTTCCGAGTATCGAAGGCGCGATCGCATTCGACGACGTCACCTTCGCCTACGCCGCCGACGAGCCGCCCGCGCTCTCGCACGTCAGCGCGAGCATTCGCGCGGGCGAGATCGTGGCGCTGGTCGGCCCATCCGGCGCCGGCAAAACGACCATCGTCAATCTCGTCCCGCGCTTTTACGTTCCGCAATCCGGCGCGGTCCGCATCGACGGGATCGATCTTGCGACCGTGCGCCTCGCCGACGTGCGCCGCCACATCGCGATCGTGCCGCAGGACCCGCAACTCTTCCGCACCTCGATCCTCGAAAACATCCGCTACGGCCGCCTCGAAGCTTCGGACGAAGAAGTCTATGCCGCCGCCCGCGAAGCCAACGCCGACGAATTCGTCCGCCAGTTCCCCGACGGCTACGCAACCGAAGTCGGCGAACGCGGGGCCCGTCTCTCGGGCGGAGAGCGCCAACGGATCTCGATCGCCCGCGCGATCCTGCGCGATCCGCGCATCCTGATCCTCGACGAAGCGACCAGCGCGCTCGATAGCCACTCCGAAGTCCTCATCGAGCAAGCCCTCGACCGGCTGCTGCCCGGCCGCACGACCCTGATCATCGCGCACCGCCTCTCCACGATCCGCCGCGCCAACACGATCCTCTATATAGAAGGCGGCCGCGTCCTCGAGTTCGGCACCCACGACGAGCTGCTCGCCCGCAACGGCCCCTACGCCCGTCTGCACGCTGCCCAATTCGCCGGGTGACCGAGGAACCGTAGCGGGGCGACGTTCGGCGACGGCGGGCTGGAGAGCCGACACCACTATGGCGGGGACGCACGGGTTTTTCGCATCGTGCGAAAAACCCGGCTCCGTTCGTCGTCGCTCCCGCCATCCTGGCTCCGCTCCTCCTTCACAGGCCCCGCCATAGTGGCGTCGGCTCTCCAACCCGCCGTCGCACCGTCCGCAACCCGGCCGTAAAGTATCGAGCCGATTGGGCCGATATCACAAACGATGGCTGATATTAGCGGCATCTCTTTTGGCCAGCCCGTCGATCTGCTTTCGAACGCGATCGCCGGAGCATCGGACGAGCAGAGCCAGATCGCGAATAATATCGCGAATGTGAACACGCCGAACTTTCGGCGCTCCGACGTCTCGTTTAAAGAAGCGCTCGCGGAGTCGCTGGGCACGCCCGCTCCGGCCGATACGCTGGGGCTCAAGACCGATAGCAGCCGGCAGTTTTCGTTGAACGACGGTAAGCCGCCCATGCCGTTCGATCCGAAGGCGCACGTCGATACCGGCACGCAGATGCGGGTCGATAAGAGCAACGTCGATATCGATCAAGAGATGGCGCGGCTCTCGGTCAATTCCGGATACGAGCAAGACATGGCGCAACTGCTGACCTCGCAGTACAAGCGTCTGCGCGAAGCCATTCAGGAGCAACCGACCTAATGGGATTCTATAGCTCGATCGAGATCAGCGCCTCCGGGCTCTCCGCGGAGCGGCTCGCGATGGACGTGATCGCCAACAATATCGCCAACGCGAATACGACGCGCACGCCGCAGGGCGGGGCGTTCAAACGACAGTTGGTGGTCTTCGCCCAGAAGTCCAACGGCACCAACCCCGACGGCTCGCCGATCCCGGCCGGTGCCGACCCGTTCTCGCCGAACGCGGCGGTGAAGCCCAGCGTCAACGGCGTTCAGGCGGTGGGTATCGTGAACGATCCGAGCCCCGACCGCCTGGTGTTCGATCCGGGTAACCCCGAAGCCGATGCGCGCGGGTACGTGCATTATCCCAACGTGCAGATCGTCAAAGAGATGGTCGACATGATGGCTGCTTCGCGGGCCTACGAGGCCAACGTGGCCGCGATTCAAGAGGCGCGGAATATGGGTTCCGCCGATCTCGCACTGCTGCGTAGCTAATTCGGGGAGTTTGAAACCGTATGGACATCAGCGCATATAGCAAGGCCGTCAGCGCGGTGACTCCGGGGACCTTCGTGCCCGATATCGGGACGCAGGCGCCGGCGTCGATCCCGTTGCCTTCGGATCAATCGACGGCTGGGGCGGGCGGCGTTTCGTTCAAGGATACCGTCAAGTCGCTCCTGGACGACGTGAATTCCAAGCAGGTGACGGCCGACCAGAAGTCCATGGCGATCGCGACCGGCCAGTCTCACGACATGGAGGGGACGGTCAAAGCGGTCGAAGAGGCCTCGCTCGCGATGCAGATGACCCTTGCGGTCAGAAATAAGGTTTTGGCCGCCTACACCGAGGTCGAACGCATGCAGTTCTAGGGAAAAGGGCTCCGGACTAAACTCCCGGGGCCCTTTGCCGACTATTAAGATGTACGCGGCTGGACAACCTTTGCACGAGGTGGGGCCGCGGCGGAGCCCGACCGATTGACGGCTTCGCAGAATCACACCGGTATCTCGTGCGGGGGTTTTTGTTTTGGTACGTGGCATCTACACGGCAGCGAGCGGAGCGCTCGTCGCACAGAGCATGGTCGATAACGTTGCGAATAATCTCGCCAACGTCAATACGAGCGGCTTCAAGCAGACGCTGATGCAAATCGCATCTGCGGGCTCGCTCGGCATCTATCATCTTCAGACCAAGCCCGGGCAAACGCCGGATCGCGCGACGCCCGGAGTATCGAGCGCGACCTACGTCGGCCAGCTCGGCACCGGCTCGCAGATCTACGATACACCGGAGAATTTCTCTCAGGGCGCACTTCAACGTACGGGCAACCCGCTCGACGTCGCACTGGCCGGGCCCAATGCGTTCTTCGCCGTCCAGACGCCGCAAGGCGTACGGTATACGCGCGACGGGCAGTTCTTGCAGGACGCCAACGGCAATTTAACCACGCAAGACGGCCTCTCGGTGCTCAACGCCCAGGGACGGCCGATCAACCTGCAGCCGCAGGGCGCGGGCGCCGGCCAGGGCGCGATCGCTATAGCCAGCGACGGTACGATTTCGGAGCAAGGACGCACGATCGACCGGCTCGCGGTCGTGCAGTTCAACAATCTCACGGCACTCCGTCCGCAAGGCGACAATCAGTTCGTCGATACCGGGCAGGCGGGGCCGGCGGCTTCGACCGCCGGCGTGCAGCAGGGGATGCTCGAGAAGAGCAACGGCAACGTGGTGCGATCGATGGTCGATCTCATCACCGCCGAACGGTGGTTCGACGCGAACGAACGCGTGATCAAGAACGAAGACGACGCGACCAATCTTGCGATAACGCAAGTCGGCAAATCGCAGTAACGACGAGGAGTAGAAGACTTATATGATGCGAGCACTCTATACTGCGGCTAGCGGCATGGTCGCCCAGCAGTACAACATGGATACCATCTCCAACAATTTGGCCAACGTCGATACGACCGGCTTCAAGGGCAATCTCGCGCACTTCCAGGATCTGGTCTACCAGCAGATTCAGGCGCCGGGTGCGCCGATCGGTGCGAGCATCGTCCCGGTCGGGCAGCAAGTCGGATTGGGCGTGAAGGTGGGCTCGTCCGAGAAAGAGTTTACGCAAGGCTCGCTCGTGCAGACGGGCAATTCGCTGGACGTTGCGGTCGAAGGCGACGGCTTCTTTCAGGTGACGATGCCCGACGGCACGACCGCCTACACGCGCGACGGTTCGTTCAAAGAAGACGCCAACGGCGCGATCGTCACGGCGGACGGCAATTTTCTACAACCGCAAATCACGGTTCCGCAGAACGCCATCTCGGTCGGCATCGGGCCCGACGGCACGGTGACGGCGCAGGTTCCGGGCAGCAGCCAGCCGCAGCAACTCGGCCAGATTACGCTGGCGCGCTTCGTCAATAACGCCGGGCTCTCGCCCATCGGCGGCAACAATCTCTACACGCAGACGGCCGCCAGCGGGCCGCCGGTGGTGACGCAGCCGGGCCTCAACGGCGCGGGCAGCCTCCAAGGCGGCTACCTGGAAAACTCCAACGTGCAGGTC
Organism: Vulcanimicrobiota bacterium; assembly: GCA_027315505.1. Classification (GTDB taxonomy): domain Bacteria; phylum Vulcanimicrobiota; class Vulcanimicrobiia; order Vulcanimicrobiales; family Vulcanimicrobiaceae; genus DAHUXY01. The sequence goes on from DAHUXY010000267.1 coordinate 6,650, forward strand.
GTCAATGAAATCGTGAATATGATCGTCGCGCAGCGCGCGTACGAAGCGAATTCGAAGTCGATCGGCGCCGCCGACCAGATGCTCTCGACGGCCGTCAATATGTCGCCGTTCCAATAGGATGCCATGATGAAGCGCTCGACGATCGTGCTCGCAGTCCTCGCAGTGTTCGCTCCCATGTGGTGCGGGCTAGGCGTGGCGCGCGCGCAGATCGCCGGGACGCAGCGGGTCAGCGGTACCCGGTTGGCGGCACTCGCCAATCGCGCCGTGCACGGGATCCGCGTCGGTTCGGATGCGACGATCGTTCCGGCCTTCACCGTTGCCGATCAGTTGCTCCAAAGCGGCAAGCTCTCGCTGGTGGTCGGAAGCGCGCTCGTCAATCCGTCGTATATCAACGTGCCGATCGAACTGGACGTCAACGGACACTTCGTGCGCACGATCTTCGTCGGCTATCGCGTGCAGCGATGGGTCGATACGGCCGTGGCCGCGCGGGATCTGGTCCCCGGAACGCTGCTGAGCGCCCGCGACCTGCGCGTCGCCCGGGTGCCCTTCGACGGGCAGCAGGTCAACGGTACGCGCGTCTTGGTTGGACGGCGGATCCTTTCCGCGTTTCGCGCCGGCCAGCCGGTCGCGATCGAGGCGACGCAGATCAATCAGATCGTCAAACCCGGCGCCAGCGTGGTCCTTATCGTGCACGACGGCGGCGTCTCGGTCGTGGCCGACGTCGTCGCGCGTAACGGCGGCGGCCTAGGCGACCAGATCTCGGTCTTCAACCCGCAAACCAATAAAACGCTCTCCGGCACCATCGTCGGGCCGGATCGTGTCGAACTCAATTTGGGGGATGCACAGTAATATGCGTACGCTCGTCGCCATGCTCGTCCTGCTCGCTCTGGCTCCGATCGCTGCGAGCGCGGATACGCTCTACGTTGCCGCTCCGCCGCCGGCCGGCCCCGGGCACCCGTTGCGCTTGGGGCCCGACCATCGAGCCCAACAGATCGGTGATTTGGTCTACGTGCAGTTCGATTTCAACGATGCCAACGCGCACACCACCA
>DAHUXY010000268.1 GCA_027315505.1 Vulcanimicrobiota bacterium
GTTGATCGGAAGGGCGATCGTCAGCGTATCCTTCGTCGCGCCCCCCTGCGACCCGCTCTTACTGCATCCCGCGACCGAAAACACGCACAGCGTCGCTGCGAGAAATACCAGGCAGGCTCGTATCACGCGGGTGCTCCTATCGAGATGGCGACACGCAGCGAAAGGTCGCATACATGTAGGGATAATCGTCGTAGAACCAGTTGCGCAGCGAGCGGCGAATCAGCCGGCGAGACGTTACGGGCGAGGCGCCCTTCAAGACGAAGTGGCGACCGTCGAAGAAATCGGCCGAGTACTCGGGATACGATGCCATCGGCTCGAAACCGGGAAATGGGGCGAAAGGCGTCGAGGTCCATTCCCAGCCGTTGCCGATCAAATCCTGAATCCCCCATGCGCTCGCGCCGGCCGGGTGCGCATCGACGGGGTCGGGATCGTAGCGCTGAAAATCAACATTGCCATGTCGCGGTTCGGGCAACGCATCGCCCCACGGAAATGGACGCTCGCTGCCGTCGGGCGCACCGAAGGCGGCGCGATGAAATTCGGCTTCGGTTGGGAGGCGCAGGCCGCGCCAGCGAGCGTAGGCGGCCGCCTGCCGGTGCGTAACGTACACCGGCCAGGACTGCGGCAGCGGCAATTCCTCGAACGCGGCGCGCAGATACCAGCCGTCGTCGCGCCTCTTCCAAAACGGCGGCACGGGGCCGCCGCTTGCCACGAACGCCATCCAATCCGCGTTCGTCACCGGGTAGCGTTGCATGCGAAAGGCCGCGACCCCGAGACGCACCGGCATGAATTCGTTATCCCATCCGAACGGAACGCCATCGGGATCGGCGCCCAAGGTTGCATCGCCCGCGTCGACCGGCACGAGCGGGTTGCCCGGCGGAGCCCAGTCGGCATGCTGCTGCGCGACAAATGCTTTGCGCGAGTACTCGAGTTGATGCACGATGTAGAGCAGCGTTTCGTGATGCATCGGTTCGTGTTCCAGCACCGTGTACAGCGCCTGCGCACGAGCCAAGCGCGGAACGCCCGGGTCGTCGAGCCGGGCACCGGCGATCGCCGCTTCGACGCGCTCGTCGCAGGCCCGAGCAAACGTTCGCAGCGTCTGCGCCCGGGGCCAATCGGCGCGCGATTGCCGGCGCGCCTCTTCGGCCGAGCCCGGGTCGATGCCGCGCTCGAACAACCGCTCTAGAGCCGCATCCAGCGCCGGCTCGCCCAAACCCCGCTCGCAGAGAACCAGAAAACTGAACGCCGGCAGATGGCCCTCGTAGAACGCGAAGGGGTGCCGCAACGGAATCGGGCGCTCGAAATACGCTTCGGGATCGACCAAACCAAAAATCTCCGCGGAGCGGCGCCGGTTCTCCGCATACCAAGCCAGCAGCTCGTTGCGATCGGTGGCGGGAGGCGTCAGAACGTTCATGGATGCGTTCTACCCGTGCGAGCATCCAGCGCGCGCCGGCGCATAAATTCCTCAAAGCGGTCCGCAGGCATCGCGGGTGCCAACACATGTCCCTGGATCATGTCGCAGCCGTGGTTCTTGAGGAATTGCCATTGTTCGTCCGTCTCCACGCCTTCTGCGACGACCTCGAGGCCGAGGCTCTGGGCCATGCCGATGACCGTCTTGACGATCGTCTCGTCGCTGCTCTCGCTGCCGATTCCCGAAACGAAGGACCGGTCGATCTTCAATACGTCGAGCGCGAATCGGCGCAAATACGCGAGCGACGAATAGCCGGTGCCGAAATCATCCACGGCCGTCCGGATACCCGAAGATTTCAAGTCGCGCACGATCGCCACGGTTTGGGCCGCGTCGCTCATAGCGACGCTTTCGGTAATCTCCATCTCGACCAGATGTGGATCGAGATCGGCCTGCGCGATGGCGGCAACCAAGGCTTTGCGCAAATCTCGCTGGTGGAATTGCCTGCCGGAGAGATTCACGGCTAGCCGCAAGGTGCCGAGTTCGGCCTGCCACGCCTTGACTTGACGCGCGGCCGTCGCCAGTACCCAATCGCCGAGCGGCACGATCAGACCGGAGATTTCGGCGCTGGGGATGAAGTGCGACGGCTCGATCAGCCCGCTCTTCGGGTGATTCCAGCGGACTAAGGCCTCGACGCTCACGACCTCGCCGGTACGTAAGCTTAATTGGGGCTGATAGTACACCTCGAATTCGCGGTATTCCAGCGCCCTGCGCAGCAATTTCTCCTGCGAAAGACGCATGTGTATCGGCGATTCGAGCGTCGGATTGTAGAAGTAGTAGCCGTTGCGACCGCGGTCTTTGGCGCGATACATCGCAATGTCGGCATTCTTAATGAGCGTCTGATCGTCGCGTCCGTCCTCCGGGTACATCGCGATGCCGATGCTGGTAGAGATGAATTGTTCGTACTCGTCCAACGCGAACGGTTCGCTCATCGCGGCTAACACGCCGTCGGCGATATCGCGCACCTGATCCGCGTCGGAAAATTCGGTGAGCAACACCACGTATTCGTCGCCGCCCCTGCGCGCGATCGTCCCGCGCTCGCCGATTTGCGTGATGAGGCGAGCCGAAGCCAACTGGAGCAACCGGTCGCCCCGGGCGTGTCCCAGCGTGTCGTTGACGTCTTTGAAATGGTCGAGATCGAGAAAGAGAATCGCGACGCGCGAGAGCCGCGATTGAGCCACCTCGATCGCGTCGCGCAGGCGCTCGGTGAGATAGGCGCGATTCGGCAGCCCGGTGAGGGTGTCGTAGTAGGCCATCGAGCGCAGGCGCGCTCGTTGCCGGCTACGCTCGATGGCGCCGGCAATGAGGGTGGATATCAAACCCAAGAGATCGGCATCGGTGTCCGAAAAATCGGACGCGTTGGGAGGGCTCGATGCGAATACGAGCGCGCCGTAACGGTCGCCGCCGATATCGAAGCGCAACGCGATGCCGTTGTGGAAGCTTACCGGGATACCCGGCGCCCCACGCACCATCACGTGCTCCGCCATCTCCAGCAGCGCTGCGTCCTCCACCTGTCCGAAGCGCGGATGGCGATAGATGGCGTCGATACGAGCCTCTCCGCTCGTCACCTCGACCACCGCGCCGACGCCGGCGTCGAAGGCCCGGCAGCCCATCTCGAGCGACGCGCGCATGCGAACGTCCGGATAGTCGCCGCTGGCCGCGATAAAGTAGAGATTGCGAATACGCTGCCGTTGCATCTCCGCGCGTCGCTCGGCGTCGCGGCGCTCCGTGATATCCTGAATCACCGCGTACGCGCCGACGACCGATCCCCTGGCGTATTGGGGAATCAACGTCGCTTCCACCTCGAGCGGGGTGCCGTCGATGCGAAACGATTCGAGCATGAGCGATACGGTCTCGCCCTTTAAGGCACGCTCGACGGCCTCATCGCATCGTTCGTGCTCCTGCGGCGTAATGAAAACCTTGAAGCTCTGGCCGATCACCGCTTCTTGCGGGAATCCGCCCAAGCGCAGCGCGGCCGCGTTGATGTCGACGATGGTCTGCTCGAGTCCGATCGCCACGACCGCGTCCGGATTGTGCTCGAATAGCGAACGGAGTCGCGTTTCGCTATCCGCCAATTCGCTTTCTTTCTCCGCGATGAGCCGTTGCGCGGCACGCTGCTCGGTTTCGTCTCGCAGGATCGAATACACCGACGTAACGACGCCGCCTCGAAGAATCGGCACCGTAGTGACCGTCATCTCCATCTCGCGACCGCCCAGCGAATAGACTTTAGCGTGATAGTGCAGCGTCTCGCCGCGCAACGCGCGCTGCAGCAGGGCTTCGTGCCGGGTCGTCTCGCTCTCGTCCAAAAAGGCGCTGTAATGGAGGCCGATGAGCTGTTCGCGCGGCACGTTGCCGAGCTTCGATACCGCCTTATTAACGTCGATGACGCATCCGTCGCGGCCGAAAATGATAATGAGATCGGGATTGTAGTCGAAGAGCGAGCGAAATTGCTCCTCGCCGTATTCGTGCGTCGTCATCGTTTTACGCCGGCTCTGCGTTAGTGCGCGAGATACTCGTAAAGGCCGTGCACGCCGCCCTCGCGGCCAAACCCCGATTCGCGATAGCCCCCGAAGGGCGAACTTGGGTCGAAGGCGTTATACGTGTTGCACCAGACCACACCCGCTCGCAAGCGATTTGCCACCCACATGCTCTTGCTGCCTTTCTCGGTCCATACGCCGGCCGAAAGCCCGTACTCCGTATTGTTTGCCTTGTCGACCGCTTCGTCGGGGGTTCTGAAGGTCATGACGCTCAGCACCGGCCCGAAAATCTCTTCGCGCGCGATGCGATGCGCCGGCGCGACACCCGTAAAAAACGAGGGCCGGAAGAAGAAGCCGCGTTCGGGGATTTCGCACGGCGCCTGCACGAGCGTGGCGCCCTGCTCGACGCCGCTACGCACGAGCGTTCGAATGCGTTCGAGTTGGACGCGCGAATTAATCGCGCCGATATCGGTGTTTTTGTCGAGCGGGTCGCCGAGCCTCAGGGCCGCGATGCGCTCGGTCAGCCGTCGGACCACAAGGTCGTGGACCGGCTCCTCCACCAGTAGCCGCGAACCGGCGCAGCAGACATGGCCTTGATTGAAATAGATGCCCTTGACGACGCCTTCGATCGCTTGATCGAGCGGCGCATCGGCGAAGACGATGTGCGCGGCCTTGCCGCCGAGCTCCAGCGTGAGGCGCTTCGCACTCCCGGCCACGGCGGCCGCAATCTGCTTTCCGACTTCGGTCGAACCGGTAAACGCGAGCTTATCGATGCCGGGGTGATCGACCAGTGCGGCGCCCGTCGCTCCGTCGCCCGTGATGACGTTGACGACCCCCGGCGGTAGATCGGCCTCGAGGACGATCTGCGCGAGCGCAAGCGCAGTGAGCGGCGTCGTTTCGGCAGGCTTAAGTACCACGGTATTCCCGCACGCCAACGCCGGCGCGATCTTCCATGCCGCCATTAGCAGCGGGAAATTCCACGGGACGATCTGGCCGCAAACGCCGAGCGACTGCGGCTCCCTCCCGGCGCGCATGGCCCACGCCAATTTATCCGCCCAGCC
>DAHUXY010000184.1 GCA_027315505.1 Vulcanimicrobiota bacterium
TCGTCGGTTGGATCCGCGCGCCGATCGCGACCTGGTGGGTTCCCGCCGGGCAGGTGCCGTTGGCTGCGGCGAGCGTCGCGCCCGCTTATCGCTTCGCGCTCGCGCCGGAGTTCCAACCGATTTCGATGTTGGGTCGCGGAAGCGGAACCGATCCCGACGCGATCGTTGCCCGCAACGGCGCGGCCTCGCTGAACGCGTATGCTCCGTCGATTCCGGCGGCGCGCGCGCTTAACGAGTACCGCCTTTACGGTGCGACCCGCGATCTCGCCGCGCTCGGAGTAACGCGCGTCGTTGCGCGACCGTATTTCAACTCGTCGCTCCCCGGGCGACCAGGTACAAACGCCGTCTTGCGGCGGGCTATTCCGCTCTTCTCGACGCTCGCCGCCGTCGGCACGACCCGGCGAATCCCGGCGTTGGGGAGCGCCGACGTATTCGTCGCCGACACACCGCGCGGACGCGGCAAGTATCGCGCCCTGCATGGAGACGCGTCCCTCGGCGATCCCGCCCGCGGCTGGGTCGCCGCCTGGGTTGCCTTCGCGAATCATCCGCACCTTGCTCAACCTTACGGAGGCGCGTACACTACATCCTCACTGCCGATTCGGGTCAACGCACCTGCCGTACTGGCGGCCGTGCACGGGCGACTCGTCGCGCTCTACGGACACACCCTAAGCGGATCCACCCACGGCTATGCGTGGGTCAAACTTCCCTCGACTACGCGCGCAGTGCGGTGCATCGGGCGGTGCCTGATCGCACTTGGCGGGCCTCTTCCTCCCATCGCCGGTGCCCACGCACGCCGCGCGTTTCGCCCGCTCGGATACGCCGCGCTGCCGGCGTTTGTCTACGTTATTCGGGCGCAGGGGCCAACCGTTGTGCGCTACAACGCCAGTTTCGACCCGCACTGGTTTGCACTCTCGCTCCGACCCTTGCACTTCCTGCGACACTTCCGCATCGCCGCGAGCGCAAACGCCTGGAACGTCCCCAGCGGTGGAACCGTCGTTATCGCGAACTGGCTCACGCTGCTCGACCTCGGGTTGATCGCGCTAGCGCTGGGATACCTCGGTGCTGCCGTCGCCGCCGACATCCGGCACGCACTGTTCGGCTGAGTCGTTCGATGCGTACACCTCTGCGTGAAGGTCCGCGGGACGCGAAGAGATACGGCCGAGAACGGCCGCCGCGAGTTCGCCGATCTTCATGATCGCGAGGCCGAAGCCATCGACTGGGTGCGCGACGATCGCACCGAAATTCCCGAACAGTGATGCACGAAACGGGCTCAGCCGTTTCTTAGCCTCCGCGCCGTGCTTGACGAGAAAAGCGCGGTGGCTACCGCCGTAATAAAACTTCTTACGCATAAGTTCAAAAAGACTCAATCGGCCCTCATCGTGATAGATGCAGGCTTCCGCGCGAACCAGTGGGCGTAGCTGTTGTGCGCGGATCGATATGTCCCAGTCTTCGGCTGCGTGCAGCGACTCGTCAAACCCGCCGATGTCGAGAAAGAGGTGGCGCTCGAAAAACCTAGCGGCCGCCACGATGTCGTCGTGCGCATACAGCGAACGCTCGAAGGCTTTGCAGCGCGCCCAGTACCCCGCGCCGAACGAGGTCTCGGCGATCCACACAATTGACGGCGCCCGGCGCCACGCCGCCACGCAGGCCTCAACGACGTTGGCCCCGAGCACCATATCGGAATCCAGGATCAGGACAAACTGCCCGGACGCTGCGCGCACCCCGGCGTTGCGCTGCGCCGACCGCTCCGGCCCGACCTGTAGCACCAGGTCGGCGAAGCGCCGCGCGATGTCGGGCGTGGAGTCGCTCGAAAAATTGTCGACGACGACCAGCTCGAGCGCGGGGTAACTCTGCCGGCGAATGCTCTCCAAGCACGCCTCCAAAGTGCGCGCGGAGTTCCGAGTGGTAACGATCGCCGATACGAGCGCGTGCTCTAGGTCAACCGGCTGCCCAGACACTACGCGACGGATGTGCTACGCCGCCCGGTAAGCATTTGCTGCTCGATCCAAGCGTAGGTCCGCTCCATGCCGGCGCGCAGCGAGGTTGTCGGTTCCCAACCGAGCTGGGCCTGAATCAACGTGTTGTCGCTGTTGCGACCGTTCACGCCCTTTGGCGCGTCGAGCTGGTATCGACGCTCCAGCGTGATACCGGCGATTTGCTCGACGATTGAGACGAGCTGATCGATCGCCACCAGTTCGCTGCTGCCGATGTTGAGCGGTTCGCGGACCGAGCTTGCCATCAGACGGGCGGTTCCCTCGACGCAGTCATCGATGTAGGTGAAGCTGCGCGTCTGCTTGCCATCGCCCCAAATCTCGATGGTTTTCGTTCCGCCGTTGAGCGCGGCGATCACCTTGCGGCAGATCGCCGCCGGGGCCTTTTCACGCCCCCCGTCAAAGGTGCCGTTCGGGCCGTAGACGTTGTGGTAGCGCGCCACTCGCGTCTCGATACCGAAATCTTCGGTGAAGTGGCGGCACATCCGTTCGCTAAAGAGTTTCTCCCAACCGTATCCGTCCTCGGGCATCGCAGGGTAAGCATCGGCCTCGCGCAACGGGATTACCGCCGGGTCTTTCTGCTTCTCAGCGTTATAGACGCACGCCGACGAGGAAAAGAAATAGCGGGCCACACCAACGTCGCGCGCAGCAACCAACATGTGCGTGTTGATGAGCACGCTAAGCATGCAGAGCGCTTTGTGATTCTCGATGAATCCCATACCGCCCATGTCGGCAGCCAGATTGTACACTTCGGCGCCGGCCGCGCCGCGAAGAGCGCTCCGGCACGCATCGATGTCCCGCAAATCGAGGCGGATGTTCTCGACATCGCCGAAGCACTGATACCACTCCTCGAGCGGTTTGCAGTCGACGGCGCGCACGGTGTGCCCGGCTTCGAGCAGCGCGCGCACCAGATGCCCCCCGATAAACCCACCCGCTCCGGTAACGATCCGCATGAAGCCTCCTACGATTTCTTAGACAGGTTCGGTCGTCGGCGCCGGTCGCCTTCCCACCGGAAAGGGCCCGATTCCGGGTGCGAGCGCCTCGCACGCACGATAAAGCAGCCTAAAGACCGGCGATTTCGCCCCTCCCGGGAATCGCCGCCCGATCGCTCGCCAACCGAACCAAAGGTGGTTCGGCACGGTGCTAATCTCGTAACCCGATCGCAACAGAAATGCGCGCAATGACGCTGGAGTGAAGTAGTGCAGGTGTCCCTCCGGCATCACGTATGGCGTGCCGTGGACGCGATGCTCGATATTCCAGTTCCCCGTGCCGATCAGCAAGATTCCACCGGGTCTCAAGAGGTTACGCAACGATCGCAGAAACTCGGTTGGGGAAAACACGTGCTCGATGGTTTCGAGCGAGACGATCGCGTCAAAGGCCTCCGGCTCGGCGTACAAATCATCGAAGCTGGCGATCACCGGAATGGACGACCGCGCGCAAAGCTCTTGTGCGTAAGCCGACGTATCGAAACCGATGGCATCGGCCCCGGCCAGTCGCAGTCTTTGCGTGAGCCAGCCCCCGGCGCAACCGACTTCGAGGATACGACGCCGCTTGAGGCCGCCGAGCGCCGACTCAAGCGTCAGGCGTGCGTCGTTGAACCGGCGCTCCGCCTTTTCATCCAATCCGCGTGAGACCGCATCATAGTCGATCGTTCGATCGAAACCGCCACCGTGGTAATACGCCTCATCGTAGAGCGCTTCGACGAAGTCGTCGCGCAATCGCGGATTCACATAGACGTGCTGACAAGCCGTGCATCGCACGATCGAAAAG
>DAHUXY010000278.1 GCA_027315505.1 Vulcanimicrobiota bacterium
AAGGGCTTGCCGCTCAAAGACGGCTGGGCGATCGACGAGCGCGGTGAGATGACCGTGGATCCCGATGCCGCATTGCGCGGCGCGCTGCTCCCACTGGGCGGATTCGGGACGGATCATTCGGGGCATAAGGGCTACGGGCTCGGACTTTTGGTCGATATTCTGTGCGGCGTGCTCTCGGGCGGGGCTTTCGGCCCGACCCTCCCGAAGATCAGCGAAGCCAAAGAGGGTGCGATCTCGCATTGGTTTGGAGCGTTCCGCGTCGACGCATTTCGCGACGTGGACCAATTCAAGGCAGATATGGATCGCGAACTGCGGTATTTCAAAGAGAGCCAACGGGTCCCGGGGGCGGACCGCATCTACGTTGCAGGCGAAATCGAGTACGAAAAGACCCTGGCGGCGCGGCGCGACGGCGTTCCGGTACACGCCAAGGTCTGGCAGGGTCTCGAGAAACTCGCCGGGGAGCTGGGGATTCCATTCGAACTTTCCCGATAACCACCGTATGAGCACCCGCCGGGGAGAGCCGGAAATCGACCTGGTGCATGTCAACGTCGCGTCGCCGGCCGGTTCGTATACCGTCGGCAACGCGTCGTTCTTTCGCTATATCGTTCGCCTGGTGGAGCTGAGCTTGCCGCTCACGCTCTCCGACCGTGAGGCGCTCGATATGCTGGCGGCGATTCCGCACGCCTTCGACCCCGATGAAGACGTGCCGATGATCTCGGGCCGCGGCTGGCGCGTGGTGCCCGCGCGGGGCGAATTGGATTGGCCCGTACTCGAGGCGACGCCGCAGCGCTTGCATTCCGCTTTCGAGCGCGCGCGCAATTTGCTGTGGACCTACGCGGCGCGCTTCCACGTAAGCGCCGGCGAGATCGCGGCGATAGAAGAAGAACTCGACGCGGTATACGGCGTCTTGATGCGGGCCGAAGCAGCCGGTTTTGCCGTCAACGTCTCCTACGTCGCGTAAACCGCTAGCGCGCCTCGCGCTACGCGGCGGCGGCGGCGAACCGATTCTGTTTGCGCAGACGATCGGCTCGCACGGGTGCGCCGCGCTCGCTCCCGCGGTGGTCGCGCCCGATTACAGCTGGTACCGCACGGCGCTGCGCATTGGCGAACGCGTCGTCCCAATCACGCTCGCGGTCGACGCGGGCGAACTCGCGATCCATGCGGACGCGCGCCTGGGGGCATCGCAATCGCGCGCCGTCGTCGCGCAAGTCACGCGGATGTTCCGCTTGGGCGACGATCTCTCGCCGTTCTATCGCGCGGTTGCGGGCGATCCCGATCTGCAGTTCGCCGCGCTCGGTGCGGGCAGGCTGCTGGCCAGTCCGACCGTGTTCGAAGACGTCGTGAAGACGATTTGCACGACCAATTGCGCGTGGTCGGCGACGGTGCGGATGACGGCTGCACTGGCCGGCTTGGGCGACGGCGCCTTTCCGACGCCGGAGCGCATCGCCGCAACCGGCGAGCGGTGGTTCACCGACGTCGCCCGGATGGGATACCGCGGGCCATACATCGCCGCGCTGGGGCGGGACGTTGCGGCCGGCCGCCTCGATCTCGAACGATTGCTCCCCGCGCACGGCATGACGGACGACGACGTCGAGGCCGCGTTACTCGAACTCCCGGGCGTGGGGCCGTACGCGGCCGCCCACATCATGCAATTGCTCGGCCGCCATCGCCGTCTGATCCTGGACTCGTGGACTCGCCCCACCTATCTCGCGCGCTCCGGAAAGAAGCGCGCCACCGATACAACGATGCGCAGGGCGTTTGCGCGCTACGGAGAGTATGCCGGCCTAGCGTTCTGGCTCTATCTCACCCGCGATTGGGTTCCGCAACCCTAAGCGATCCCGCTCTCGGTCCGAGGTTGTGATTGCCGGCTGACCGGGGCAAAAAGCCCGCTACAGGAGAGTCCCTCCCAGCAGGGAAGCAGCGCCAAATATCGTTGCTTGAGCGTGTGGGCATACAAGTGAATACTTGGTTATCGTGAGTTCGAGTTCGTCGTGTCCGGCGCTCCGGATCGTCCGGAGGAGCGCGATGAAACTCCAAGACCATTTGGCGCGAACGGTCATCCTTTTGGGATGGGCCGTATCCCTTGTCATTACGGCCACCCCTGCGGCTGCCACCGGTGCAGAAACGAACGTACGCCTGAATATCAGAGGCGCTTCGCTTCCGGAAACCATTTCGTTAGTGGGCGCGGCCGTTACTCCCGCATCGCTGCTTTTGAAATGTCCGATAAGCGAACAGAGATTGATTGCACCGCTCCTCACCGATGTTGCCACGATGGTAGCGCAACAAGGCGGCGAGCGTACGTTGTCGCAGCGTGCTGATCACGCAACGATCATTGATCCTGGGACGCGTATCCAGGTAAGGTTGGTCCACGCGCCCTTGGATAGCTATGCGATACGGTTCGTTACCGCGCATGCTGCGCCCTCAAGCTCAGGCGCCGTTGTCTCAGCAATGTACGATTGTTTGAGTCTTCGATTCGGAAGCGAGGATCAGATGGTGAAGCTTGGATTATACGATGCCACATTAGATGCTCCGCTCCCCGTGTACGCACCGGCGCTTGGTTTTTACATCGGTATTTAGTGCCGCGCGATTCTCTATTCGGATCGTGCGGGACGGGTCAGGCTCAGCGCATCCGTTTCGCGGACGCTCCTGCAAAAAATGTTATTGCTGCGTGCTCGTCGGCGCCAAGCCGAATGCACTAAATTTCGCCGGCCGGTTTGGGCTGTACGAGAGTATTCGATAGATCGACTGTTCGGATGGCGGTCGCTTTGAAGACGTCGGGCCAAAGCGTGACAAGCGTGAGGTCGTGGACCAGAGCGGTTGCTGCCATGAAACTCTGCGTTATGGTGAGTGCGGATTCACCGAGGAGCGTTGCGCGGCCGAGGATCTCGCCGGATCGTTCGGCGATGGCGGCATCGACCGGCAGAATGCGATCTTCGAAGCGCGAGCGCAGGCGTTCCAAGGCAATAGCGTAGCGTTCGAACCGCGCGCGGTCGGGCGCCGCTCGTTCGATCGCGGCGCGAAACTCGCCGAGGGTCACCACGCTGAGAAAGAGCTGGCTCTCGTCGCGTTCTTGCAGCCACTCCCGTAGCGACCCGGGCCCCCTGGGCTGCATGGCTCGCGACACGATGCCGGAGTCGAGAAGAAAGCCGGTCATAGCTCGAGGTCCCCCAGCTCGCTGCCTGCCAAAAATGCCGCGAGCGGCTGCGCCTTGCGCCCGGTCAGGCGTACGAAATCATCCTCTGAGACGAGCACGGCGGCCGGCCGGCCGTGCCGGGTGATGCGTTGCGGGCCACCGGCAATGGCGCGATCGATCGCGTTGCTTAGTTTTGCCTTGGCTTCCTGAAGCTGCCATTCGCCCTTAATCCGAAGCATAGAACCTCCCAATATAGTCTGACTAGTCTGACTATATACGAACCTCAGTGTAGAAGCAAGACTGCAGCGACGAGCGCGGGGATGGTGACCGCGAGGCCGTAGCGGAAGAACTGCCAAGCGTTAACGTTGATCTTGGCGCGGCGCAGGACGATCAGCCACAGCAGGGTCGCGAGAGACCCGGTAACGGAGAGGTTCGGGCCGAGCTCGACGGCCACCACTGCCGCTTGCTCGATATGCGGCGAGACGTGGGCTCCGGTTAGCGCGTAGCCGGCCGCCAGGCCGACGGGCAGATTGTTTAGGGCATTGCTGGCGACGGTCATGATGCCGGATAGCCCGCGGGTGCCCCACGGCCAAGGCGTGGAGGCGGCCCATGCGAAGACCTCGCGCGCGGCGGCCAGCGCGCCGCTACGATCGAGGCCTTCGACGAGGATAAAGAGGCCCGCGACGAGGGGGACGATCTGCCAGGCCAAGTGTTTGGTGATATTCGCGGGTGCGTTACGATCGAGCAGCGTCACGATCCCCAGGGCAATGAGCGCGGCCGCCAAGGCCACAGGCCCGACCCTGAGGCCGAACGCCGCCGCGAGCAACAGCATGAGGGTTGCCCCTCCGACCGAGGCGAAGGCGAGCCGCATACGCCGATCGAGGCGGATGTGTTCGGGCGTGGAGTGCACGGCCGCGCCGCCGAGCTGCATGCGAAAGAGCACTCGCAAGACCCCATAGGTAAGGG
>DAHUXY010000285.1 GCA_027315505.1 Vulcanimicrobiota bacterium
CTTGATAGAGATTGATTTCGTAGGTGTGTTTGACGTCGTTCGGCAGCACGCGCGTTAAATAAATATGGCTCAGATCGGCTTGCGCCGTGGCGCTCGCACCCGCCAATGCTATCGCGGCCGTGATCGGGTCGCCGTAATGTAACGCCAATTCCCCGGGCCGGTCGACCGCGCCCAAAACGGTCACGTGGATATCGATCGGCGACGGGACGTAAATCACGTCGCCGTTGGTGACGGGGACGTCGCTCTGCATGTCACCCCGCCGCAGCACGTCCTGTAGGGACACGTAGCGCACGTTACCGGCCGGGCTGCCCAGCCGAGCATCCGGCAGGGGGCCGTCAACCGGTCCGAGGCCTCCGGCGGCCGCGATCGCATCGGTAAAGCGCGAGCCGGCGCGCAGCGCGTATTTCCCCGGCGTTTTAACGTTGCCGAGTACGAGGACGGAGTCGGTGCCCACTTTCACGACGTCGATCGTTACTTGCGGATCGCGGACGTACTCGCTCAGCAGGTATGCCAATCGCTGTTGCGCTTCTTCGATCGGAAGACCGCGCAGCGAGATCCGACCGATCAGCGGCAATCCGAGCGTGCCGTCGTCGAGAACTTTGCCGGTCGTAGCGAACGTCGGATCTTCGGCGACGCTTACCGCGAGCGTATCGCCCGCGTGAATGTGATAGACGGACGCGGGTGCAACGGCAGCACGAGCGTCGCGCAGCGCGACGAAAGCGAACACGACGGCAACGAGAACGGCCTTAACGCTTACACTCATATGCTTCATCCTACACGCGCACGCGCTCGCGCAGTAGGTCTGCTATGCCCCATCGCGCGGAGTATAATTGAGGCTCGGGCCAGGGCCGCTTTCTCCCCGGCCGGCGTCTGGCGACTTACGGAAAGCACGGCGGCGGAGTCGACGGGATGTTGTTGATGATCGTCGTCGTGGTCGACGTATTGCGCCCTGCGATGAAGAGCGCGACGCCGGCTAGGAGCCACGGCACGATGCTCGGGCGTTGCACCTGCACGATGGTCTGCGGGGGCGGCGGCGGCACCGGCGGCAGCGGCTGCGGGGTCACGACCGCGACGGGCGGCGGCACCGCATCCCGGTGGGGCGGGGGCGTCGGCACGGCGTCCCGGTGGGGCGGAGGCAGACGCCGATGGTCGATCGAGAGATTGCCGCATGCAGCCGGGATGAAGACTTCCGAGATGGTCCGGCCATTGCGAAGATCGATTTCCCAACCGTGGGTGTCGGCCGGAATGATAACGTTGTCGAGCACGTGCGCTCGGCCGTCGGCCGACCAGGTCGTGCGCTCGAGATGACGGGGAACGACGACGTAGCGAAGATTACCCGCGTCGATGTCGTGCATCAACGTATCCGTCTGCACGTTCGTGAGGCCGATCAGCGATGCAGCCTGTAAGAACACCGAGCTCTCCGAACGCATCTTCTCGCGCAGCTCGGCAGTCGACCGAAGCCGGCCGAGCACCGGCGCGCGGCCGAGAACGTCAAGCACGATCGGTGCGCTCTCCGCTCGCGCCGCCATTGGAAGGCATAGCGCGGAGAGTGCCCCGATCAACACGCACGCAAAGAAACGAATCATGAATCCCCCCGACATCGTTACCGCTAAGGTTAGACGCTGGGGAACGGGTTCGCGACCCAAGTTTGGGGAACGGGCAGAGCGCCGTTGGGCCCAGACGGCCTGCGAATCCCTACTATTCGTAGGATGCCTCGCAGGCCGATTGCGCGTTACCATCCCTTACGATGGTGGGTGGCATACCAAGCAAGGCTCCGCCGTTGATGTCTCAAGTCAACACTCTTCAGGAGCCCGTCTGTAAACTTTCGATTAAGCTGGTGGCTAGGCACGCGCCGCCGTCCGAAAAAGCATAAAGTAAGCATACGTCGATGCTCGTTTGAGGCATCGCTGCTTGTCCGTCCAACGGATGGGGTGGACAAAAACGCTTATGGCGACATCCGGACTCGCGGCGCACCACCATCAATGTGCCGGAACAATGCTTGAAAGCGAGAGCATTCGTGAGGCAACCTCTTGCCCGTCATCTCCCCGTTCGGCTCTCCGGAGACGGAGAGCTTCCCAGCGAAATCGACCTCAGCAGTCTGAGCAGACGGCGGGCCGCGCCTCTGTACATCCTCAATCAGAACGGCGATGTCATCCTCGCGAGCCTCAACGTGCCCACGCCGGCGTTACCGCCCGAGATCGCGACGATCGTGCGCGAGCTGCAGGCCCGCGATGCAACCTCCGAGCACATTTTTCTCTCACCGGCCGGCTTCCACATCGTTCACATGACGCCGATGTTCGGCCCTGCGCGGGAACCTTACGCGGCGGTTTCCGTCACGTCGTTCCGGCGAGGCCGGAGGCCGAGTGTGGATCTCGGCAAGTTCGGCCTGACCAAGCGCGAGCAAGAGGTGGTCGAACTTTTGGTGCGAGGGTCGGCCACGTCCGCGATCGCGACCTCGCTCGGGATCGCGGGATCCACGGTCATCCAGCACATTAAATCGGCAATGTCGAAGACCGGCACGCACGGCCGCGTCGAACTCGTCCTCGCGGTCAGCGGCGGTATCGAGGTTAAGCGCAGTGACTCGGAGCGTCCCCGGTTGCTGACAGAAGCCATGCGGTAAAATCCGAAGCGGTCGCCGGCAGACCCTTTGCGTATCCTTGGATGATGCGTACGCCCATCGAGCGCAGCCTCGCGTATTCGTCCCCACGCTCTATCCCGGTCCCGATCACGTCGAAGCCGAACGATTGAGCGAGATGGGTCGTGGCCGCCACGATCGAGCGAGCTTTTTCGTCGGCCCTCAGTTCGTGCGTCAATGCGGCGGACAACTTCAACGACCCGATGGGTAGCTGGCGCAGTTCCGCGATGCTCACGCCGCCCGAGAATTTATCGAGCGAAACCCCAACCTTCGCGTTCGCACAGCTCCTCGCGAACGTCAGCACCTGGTCTCGTTCGCGCGCGAAATGCTGTTCCGCGATTTCGACGTTGAACCACGACGGGTCGACCTTGCCGGCCTCCAACGCTTCGAGCAACGAGAGCGAAGCCTGCGGGCCAAAATCGCTAACGTTCACGCTCACGCGAAGCGGCGCTCCCGCTTGGGCCCACTCCGCGGCATGCGCGATCGCCTTTGCAATCACCCACTGCTCGATCGGCGTCGGCAGGACGCCCACGACATCGATAATCTGTTGCGCGTTGAGCAGCCCGCGTCGCGGATGTTGCCAGCGCAGCAATGCCTCCGCCGCAACGATTTCGTCGGTCGCAACGTCGTACATCGGCTGAAATGCCAAGAATAATTCGCCGAAGATCGAGGGCTCGTTGAGCCGCGTCAAAAACTCCTCGCGGGTACGCAATTCGTCGTCGATCTCGAAACTGTACCAGCAGACCCCCGATTTCCCAAGGCTTTTGGCTCGGTACATCGCCGCGTCGACGTGCTCGAACAGCTCCTTCTCCGTCTCGCCGTCGCCCGGCGCCATCACCACGCCGATGCTTGCGCTCAGCCCAAAGCTCATTCCGCTAATGATAATCGGCTGCTCGAAGACTTGGAGCATCCGGTTTGCGGCATCCGCGAGCTCCTGGCTCGACGTAACGGTGGGGTAGACCGCCGCGAACTCGTCTCCGCCGAAGCGGCCCACGATCTCGCCGTGCCGCGCGGCCTGCTTCATGCGGCGCGCGATTTCCATCAACACGGCGTCGCCGATCATATGCCCGCGCGTGTCGTTAACCTGCTTGAAATTATCGACGTCGATAAAGACCAGGCCGACGTTCGAGTCGTACCGGCGCGCCAGCGCGAGCGCATCGCTCAGGCGTTCCTCGAGCGCTCGGCGATTGGGAATGAGCGTCAGCGGATCGTGATACGCGTAGTCGAGTCCGCCGGCGATCGCCTCGCCGGCCGCGGCCGGTGTGGGGGGCTCGGGGGGTGACGATTCCGGCGCCTTCTCCGGCACGGGAATCTCGGTTCGCAACGCGAGCGCATTCCTCTGCATCTCGAGCAAACGCATGTCGGCGCTCGGCTCCAAGTCGACCGGCGTGGTATGTACCACCGGGTCCTTCTCCACTTCGGCTCGAGGTTCGACGCCGGCGACGGCTTGCGGCTCCGGGTCGCCCACCGGATGCTCTACAAAAAACGTCTGAATTTTCTCCGGCAACGGATCGATCCGGCGCCTCCGGCGTCCGCTAAAGAAAGAAAAGAATCCGCCGCCTGCATAGTTCGATTCGTCTCGTTCCATATTCACTACACCAGCCCGTTCTTTATGGCATACACGGCCGCTTGCGAACGTGCATTGATATTGAGTTTTGAAAAGATGCGCCCCATGTGATTCTTCACGGTCTTTTCCGAAACGCCGAGCCGAACGCTAATCTCTTTGTTCGAGAGCCCCTCGGCCACCAAGCGCACGATATCCAACTCTCGCTTTGAAAGTTCGCCGATATCGGGACGTCCGCGTCCGCACGAACGCATGCGCAGCAGCGATCCGGCCGCTCGCGGGTCGATATACGTCGTCCCGGCAACCACCATTTTAACCGCGTTGAGCAGTTCGTTCGGCATGATGTCTTTTACGATGAAGCCTTCGGCCGACGCAACGATGCAGCGATTGACCAATTCGGGCTCGATGCGCATCGAAAGCACGCAGATCTTCGCGTCGGGAGCGGCTTCGCGGCATCGCATCACGATGCTCGTGACGTCGCCGGCGAGGCCGTCCAGGTCGAGAATGACGACGTCGGGTTTTGCCAAAGCGATTTTTTCTATCGTTAGCGCGTTGGAATCCCCGACAACCTGAAAGTCCGGATCGAACGAAAAAATCTGACAGAGCGCCTTGCCAAACAGCGCCTGACCCTCGACGACATAAAGTCGAACTATTCCTTGGTTCAAAAGCACTTCGAACGCAATCTCCATCTCAAGCTGGAAAGGACGGCTCTGTTTGGAGGCGGCGTTCGACGATGGTGTTTCGTCGCGAACGCATCCCACAGAAGTGAGGTTATCCGAAACTGAATCGAAGAACATTCCCTATTTGGGGTAGATTGTTACCAACTTGTACCAAATACTAATTCACAGCGGTCCGTTCGGCCCAATTGACAATCGACAAACAGCGACGCACTAACCTGTTTAGGTTACATTCGGACGCGTGGACCGCGACGGCGTTGCCGATCGTAACGCGCGAACGCATCCTCGCGGATCGGGCGTCGCCAAAATGCCCATTTGCCGCGAGCTCGGTAGATGCCATACTAGTTGTGGTCGTCGTGGTTCGGGTGACGATGCGTGTACGAAACGCATCGTCACCGAAGACCGAGGCGGCGGCTCCGTATCCTACGAGAGCGGCGCGTTCGCACACCACGTCCTAGGGGCACGATCCGCATCGAATGACTGCAATCACCGTTTTGCACGCGCTAGACTATCCCGCCGAGAAACCGGGCAGCTTCATCGCGGGCATCGAAGCGTTGGCCTCGAGGCTGCAGCGCGACCACGGCGTGCGATCCGTCGTGGCGCTTCCGCGCCGCGCATGTTCCAAACCGTGGTCCGGGCGATTCGCCGAGCGCGACATCGTTACCATCGGCACGGAATATTATTCACAAGTTATTCACAGTATACGGGTATATCGGCCGTCAGTCATACACGCCCATTTCAGCGGCTATACGGTTCCGGCAACGCTAGCGGCATTGGCGCGTGAATCGAAAGTGTTCTGGCACATCCATTCGAAGTTGGAGACCCCGCGATCGAGGCTCAAGCAGGTCGCGCGCATGATGAAGTTTGCGGGGCTCGCTCGAAGGACCGATGGCGTCTTTGCGGTCTCCTCGGCGCTGTGCCCGTCGCTGGTAGCCGCGGGCATGGCGCCGGGTAAAATCAGCGTGGTGGCCAACGGCGTTGATTTTGCGTATTTTCGCGAGCCGGACGCGACGGAGCGCCATCGTGCTCGACACGTCTTTGGGCTCGCCGAGAACGAACGCACGATCCTCTTTTTCGGACGCGACGGGCACGTTAAAGGCGCGGATTTCTTGGCTGCCGCGCTGCGCGAACGCCCGGAACCCGTAACGGTACTCTGCGTCGCATCCCCCGCCGCGGTGCTCGGGCAGTTGCCGGAGCACGTGCGCGTTATCGATGCCGGCACGCTCCAGGACGTCCGTCCGGCGATGTGGGCGGCGGATGTGCTTGCCATGCCGAGCCGGACGGAGGGTCTGCCACTGACGCTCTTGGAGGCTCGCGGCAGCGGATTGCGCGCCGTCGTTTCGCAGATCGATGCATTCGATCGTTTTGCTGCTGAAGACCGCGCGACCGTCCGAGCCGACGTCCAGAACGCGCGAGCGTTCGCCGATGCGCTCTTTGCTCAATTGGGCGCCCCGCGCGTCGCGCTCCCCGCCCCCCTGCGTCACGCGCATTCGCTGGCAACATGGGCCGATAGGATCATTCAAGCATATGGATTCACCTAGCGCGCCGCGCGTGCTGCACATCGTATCGCGCCTCGGGACCTACGGCGCGGAGAATTTTGTGCGGGAGCTCGCACTCGCGCAAGGGAGTATGGGAATGCGGGCCGCGGTGCTGACGATGTACGACAGTCCCCTCCCTCCTCAGCCGGGCCTGACCGAGCTTCCGGTGCGTAGGGGCGGGGCCGATCGCCTCACGTTCCTGCCGCGGTTGATCGGAACGATTAGGGCGTTCCGCCCGGACCTCGTCCACACGCACGTTCATAATGGAAAGTATTGGGGTCGCGCGGCCGCGATTGCAGCCGGCGTTCGGGCGATCGTTCATACGGAGCATAATAGTGAGTATCGCTTCGGGGCCGTCGCGCGATTCGGGAACCGGCTCCTGCACCCGCTGACGAACCGCGTTGCGGTCTTCACACAGACGCAGGCCGCGGCATTGCTGCAGGCGGAGCCTCTGCGACCCGACCAACTCGCCGTCATCCCGAACGGCATCTGCCCCGCGCCGCCGGCGAGCGCTTCCGACCGCGCGCGCGGTCGCAGCCTGCTCGGCCTATCGCCCGACGATGTGGTGGTCTTTCACGTCGGTCGCTTCGAAGCGGTCAAGAACCAACACCTGGCGCTACGCGTCCTCGCGAGGCTCGCC
>DAHUXY010000287.1 GCA_027315505.1 Vulcanimicrobiota bacterium
CCATCGCGCGACCGATGGGCACCGCGGCGCGCGCTTTCTCTCCGCGCTCGAGCGCTACATACTCCAGGTGCAGCCGGGATGAACGCGACCGAGATCCGCGAAGCCGTGCGTGACATTCTACACCGCTTCGCCCCCGAAGCCGACCTTGACGCCCTCGCGCCGACCGCCGATCTGCGCGAAGCGCTGGATATCGACTCGTTCGACTTCCTCAATCTGCTCAACGCGCTCCACGATCGCCTCGGAGTAGACATCCCCGAATCCGATTACGGCCGCGTTCGAACGCTCCAAACACTCACGGAATACCTCACCGCCAAAAAGACAGACCCCGTCGAACGCTTGGTCTGACGGGGTCTTACATGGCTCCCGGTGCTGGACTCGAACCAGCGACCCATTGATTAACAGTCAATTGCTCTACCAACTGAGCTAACCGGGATGACATCCGCGGGACGAACGCGGGCCGAGCGATATTGGCTCTTGGCGGCTCTCATCCTTTTACCGAGCTTGACCGGGTCTGTCAAGGTGCGATATACATCACAGACTATGCTTTCCGGTGGTCCGCGGCGCGGCGTCTTTAGCTCGCCCGCTTTCGCACGGTATTTCCTGGGCCAGGCCCTCTCCTACATCGGGGATGGGTTGCGGCTGCTTGCCGTCCCGCTGCTGGTGTTCCATCTGACGAAGTCGGCCCTTTCGACGGGCGGCTCGCTGGTGGCCGAGGTCGTGCCGTTTGCCATCTTCGCCATGGTGGGCGGCTCGCTCGCCGACCGGGTCGATCGGCGGCGGTTGATGATCCTGTGCGACATGGTGCGTTTTGCGGTGATGGCGGCGTTCGCGATTGCCTACGCCCTCCACGTGCTCACCGTCCCGATGATCTACTGCGGCCTTGCGATCATCTCCATCAGCGCGGCCTTCTTCATGGGCGGCCAATCCGCATCGATCCCGTACCTCGTCGGCAAGGACGGGGCGACGCGCGCAACGTCGGCGCTCCTGGCGGCCGAGAATACGACCAATCTCGTCACGCCGGTCGTCGGGGGAGCGCTCTTCAGCTTCTTCGGCCCGCTGCCCGCGCTCGTCATCAACGCGCTCACGTATCTGGGCAGCCAGGTCTCGCTCGCGTTCGTTCCCTCGCTCGGTCCGGACGAGCCAAAAGGCGTGCCGACCTGGAGCGAATTGCGCGGCGATCTGAAGATCGGGATGCTGTATCTCTTTAACGATCGCGCGATGCGCGCGCAGACGATGATCGGGTTTGCGCTCAATACGCTCGGCTATGCCGGGTATGCGATCTTGATCCCGTTCTTCAAGCGCGATTTCGGCGCGAGCGATCGCGATATCGGCATCATCTTCGGCATGAACGCGCTCGGCGCGTTGGCCGGCTCGCTGGCGGCGGGACACTTCGACCGGCGCTGGCCGTTCGGGCGCGCGATTACCATCGCGTACGTCATCGATGCGTTGCTCTTTTTGCCGATCATCTTCGCGCGCTCGATGTGGCTGGCCGGGCTCTGTTGGGCAGCTTCCAACGCGCTCGCGCAATTCGAGGTCGGGCAGATTATCGGGTGGCGCCTGCGCATTCTCCCCGGGGAATTGGTAGGCCGCGTCTTCGGCGCGGTGCGGCTCGTCGTACTCATCGGCATGGCGCCCGGCGTGCTGCTGGCAGGCTGGGTTGCCGACCGGTATGGCGCGCATCCGGCAATGTCGATCAGCGCGGTCGGGTACGTCGTGATCGCGTTCGTCGCGCTCGCGTCACCGGCGATCCGTCGCGAGTCTCGTTAAGGCAGCGCCTGCGCCGTTTCGAGTGCGCGGTCGAAGGCATCGAGCGCCTCGGCCATGCCGTACCGGCCGAGGCCGATGCGAAAGCGATCGGCGGGAACCGGCGCCAATTCCGAACGGTAGATGCTCGCCGGCAGCAGCAAAATGCCATGCTCCTCCACCAGCCGCGTGCAAAACGCGTCGACGCCGCCCGCCCCGAGGTAGCGGGGAAATGCGACGCAGCCTCCATCCGGAGCGCGCCACGCGAACAGCTCGCCGTGCCGGGCGAAGAACGCGTCGAGCAGCACGAGATTCCCGGCGACGATCCCGCGATTGCGTGCTAACAAGCGTTCGCGTGCCTTGAGCGCGATGCGCGCGAGGAGTTCGCTCGGCGCCGCATTGCAGATGGAGAGGTAGTGTTTGAGCCGCGCCATGCGCGCGAGCAGCTCGCGATCGCGGCAGGCAACCCATCCCACGCGTAGGCCCGGCAGCCCATAGGCCTTCGACATCACGCCCAGCGAGATCGCCCGCTCGTACGTATCTGCCGCCTGCGGCAAGCGCCGGGCATCGTCCTCGAGACCGCGATAGACCTCATCGCTCAAGAAGTGGATGCCGCGCCCCGCCGCCATCTCCACCATCTCGCGAAAATCCGCCCGGGCCGGGACGGCACCGGTCGGGTTGTTCGGAAAGTTGGTCGCGATCAGCTTCGTATTCGGGCGGATGCTCGTGCGGAGTTCGTCCAAGTCGAGCGTCCACCGCACGTCCTCGCGCAGTGCGATCCCGGAGACATCGCAGAGCGAGAGCGGGATCGCCTCCATCGACTGATAGTTCGGCACCGTGACGATCGCGTGATCGCCCGCGCCGAGCAACGCGTGCATCAGGCACCACAGGCCCTCCTGCGCGCCCGCGAAGCACAGCACGTCGTCCGGCTCGATGCGTTCGTACGTTGAGGCGATGGTTTCGCGCAGGGCCCGGCCGCCTTCAACCTCGACGTACTGCAGGGAGAGCCGCTCCCAAGCGTCGCGGTCGCCATCGTCCGCGCACGCGAGCAGTTCGCGCACCGTGCTGCTCTGCGCGTCCGACGCGGTGAGGTGATAGCGCGCGCGAAACTCCCAGTGCCCAAGGTACTCCTCGAGCCGGAAGACTCCCAACGGCGTCGGCATGCAGCTTCACCCTCCCGCGATACGGCGGTGGAAAATAGATGAGGCCCGTCCCTTTTGGGACGAGCCTCGTTCCGCCTTCCCCTACTCGCGCTAGGGTCCGGACTGCCTGCGAATCGTTACCGTCTGGTTGAGCGTGATCTGCACGTTCGAACCGGTCGGCAGGCTGAAATTGGATTGTTTGTTGATGCCGTACAGTAAGCCGCCGGCCGCGCCGACGATGCCTCCGCCGCCGGTGTGGAAGATGGTCTTGCCGAGAGCGTTGCCGAGCAACATACCGCCGAGCGTCGTCAGGGCGACGTGGCCGCCGTTCTTCTGCTGCTGGTTCTTCTGGTCGGACGTCATGTTCGCGGAGATGTCGACGGTGCTGCCGTCGGCCAAGCGCAGGTAATCGAACTGCAGCCCGAGCGAGGCCTTGCGCCCCTGCGCGGCGGGCGTGACGCTGGTCACTTCACCCGCGATGATCGCGCCCTGGAAGGCCGGGTTGCCGCTGGGATACGGAGGCACCACGTCCATCACGAACCGGTCGCCGACATGGGCCGTGCCGGTATCGATCGCTTGCTGCAAGCGACCGTTCAGTTGCGTGCCCTGATAGAGCGTCAACGTATTGCTTTGCGCGGATGCCGTTAGCGCCGAACCCGCGAGGGCGACAACCGCCACGAGGGCCGTCATGCTGCGACGAAAATTCATTGCGAAGTTCTCCATGCCGGTTAAACGCGAAGGCACCTCGGAAGGTTCCGAAGTGCCTTTGCTGGTGCTCTCTGTGCGACGACTCGCTAGTTGGCGAAGTTCGGGACGCGCAACGCCTCGCCGGTGAACCCGGTCGCCTTGCGAAGTGCCTCGACTTTGTCCAAGCGCTCCCACGGCAGGTCCAGGTCCGAACGGCCGAAGTGTCCGTACGCCGAGACTTGCTTGTAGATCGGGCGACGCAGATTGAGGTAGTGAATGATCGCTGCGGGACGCAGATCGAACACGCTCTTTACCGCCGCCGCAATCTGCTCTTCGGGAATCTTCGAGGTCCCGAAGGTCTCGACCAAGACGCTGACCGGTTCCGCGACGCCGATGGCGTACGCCACCTGCACTTCGCACCGGTCGGCAAGACCGGCTGCGACCACGTTCTTGGCGACCCAACGTGCCGCATACGCGGCCGAACGATCCACCTTGGTCGGATCCTTGCCCGAGAACGCGCCGCCGCCGTGGCGCGCCATTCCGCCGTACGTATCGGCGATGATCTTGCGCCCGGTCAAACCGGCGTCGCCCTTGGGGCCGCCGATGACGAAGCGCCCGGTAGGATTCACGAAGATACGCGTGTTCTTGTCCAGCAACGCGGCCGGAATCACGTGCTTGATGATCTTCTCGGTGACTTCGTTGCGAATCACGTCCAGCGGAATATCCGGGTCGTGCTGGGTGGAGATGACGACCGCGTCGACGCGCACCGGCGTATCGCCGTCGTATTCCACGGTTACTTGCGATTTGCCGTCGGGGCGCAGGTACGGAATGTCGCCGTTCTTGCGCATCGCGGTGAGGTGACGCGTGAGGTTGTGCGCCAGCACGATCGGGAGCGGCATCAGCTCCGGCGTCTCGCGACACGCGTAGCCGAACATCATGCCTTGGTCGCCGGCGCCGGTCTGCTCGAACTCGTCGTCCTTGCCGCCCTTGGCCTCCATCGATTTATCGACGCCCATCGCGATGTCGGGCGACTGTTCGTCGATCGAGACGCTGACGCCGCACGTTTCCGCGTCGAAACCGACGGCGGATTTGGTGTAGCCGATCTCGCGAATGGTCTCGCGCACGATGCGCGGGA
>DAHUXY010000005.1 GCA_027315505.1 Vulcanimicrobiota bacterium
GGTTCTCGTGCGGTGTCTCAGCGACCGCGGCGATACCGCTACCGAATGGCGCTGCAGGCTGGGGCCGGCGACCGAACTCGTTCCGGACGTAGCGTTTGTGTCGTTCGAACGGCTGCGACTCTTATCGGCGCCCGAACGCGAAGAGCCCCCGTTTGCGCCCGATGTCGCCGTCGAGATACGGTCGCCATCCTTTATAGCGGAATACGGCGCGAAGAAGACTGCAGCATATCTCGCACATGGTTCATTGCTAGTCCTCGATATCGATCCGAAAACGCGAATCGCCTACGCTCACGCACGAGGCGCTGCTCCTCGTGTCTTCCACGAGACACAGACATTCGAGGACGAAAACATGCCGTCACTGCGCTTCGAAGTCGCCGAGCTCTTTGCGCGGATCCGCGCTCAGGAGCGATGACCATGCCGAAAACAAAAAGCCGCGCATCTACCCGCGCGGCTTTCTCATTAAAGCGAGGGTTTGTTTTTATTCGGGGATGCGGAGGTGCTGGCCGGGTTGGAGCGATGCGGCGGCGAGGTGATTCGCTTGGCTGATGCGATCGATCGTTTCTTGAACGTCGGCGTTCGGCGCGGAGTGCGACGCCGCGATCGACCAGAGCGTGTCGCCGCGCTGAACGGTGACGGTGGTGTAGCGCTGAGCGGTCGCAGCATACAAGCGCATACCGGAGAGCGTCGGCAACGTTACCGTTAGGCTCAAGGCGACGAGTGCAATGACCGGCATCAGGGTTATTTTCTTGCGCGTACTCACCGTTTTTGCTCCTTACTATATCTTGTGGCAAACGAACGTTCGACTACGAAGAGGTCTATAGGTTGGGGCAAACGCCTGTTCGTCCCCTAGATTTTACCACGGACCGGCCAAGCGTTGTCAAGCGGGGCGCGAACGTATGTTTGCCTTCTCGGCAGTTCCTATGTTAAGGTTGTAGGTGAATGTAGTGCCATACGCATGGCACTTTTTGACGCAACCGGGGGGAACGATGACGGAAAAACCGGCTACCGAGCGCCAGCAGCAGATTTTGCACGTGATCCATGCCTTTACGAACGAGCAGGGCTACCCGCCGTCGGTCCGCGAGATCGGCGAGCGGGTGGGCCTATCGTCCTCGTCCACGATCCACGCGCACCTCAAGGCCCTCGAAAAACGCGGGATGATCTCGCGCGATGCCACCAAGCCGCGCGCGATGCGCTCGGAGATGCCCGGGGCGCGCCAGCCCGATGCGATGGTGATGCCGATTCTGGGCAAGGTCGCCGCCGGCGTCCCGATCGCCGCGCAAGAAGATCTGGAAGGCGAATTTCTCTTGCCGACGGGCTTCCTGCCCAAAGCCTCCGATGCGTTCATGCTGCGCGTTCAAGGCGACTCGATGATCGATGCGGCCATCTTGGACGGCGATCTCATCGTCGTGCGGCCGCAGAAATCCGCCGCCAACGGCGAGATCGTGGTGGCGATGCTCGAAGGCGAAGCTACCGTCAAGCGGTTCTATAAAGAAACCGGCCGCGTGCGATTGCAGCCGGAGAATCGCAGCATGGCGCCAATCTACGCGAGCGATGTTGAGATCATCGGTCGCGTTGAGGCTGTCGTCCGCCGGCTCTAAGATCGAGGGCTGGTTCGAAGCGCGCGTCGTGCCCGCGATGCGCCGTTTCGGCGACCTCCCCTATGTGGCGGCCGTGCGCGACGCGCTCCCGCCGAGCTTTATCGTCTTGCTCGTGGCGCTGGCGATCCTCTTGCCCTTTAGCCACGAGCCCGGGCCGTTCTTCAGCCGCACCCTCGGATTGCGTATTTCGCAGGCGCTCCTGCCTGCATTCGGCGTCATGGCGCCGGCGCTCGCGATCGCGCTCTCGGTCGCTTACGCGCGCAAGGCCGCCCTCTCCGTCGCCCCTATGCTGCTGGGCACGGCCGCCGGCATCGCGCTCGCGCTTCCGCGTCCCTTCGGCCCGACGCCTCTCGCCTATCTGCACGAGCTTGGTCCGAGCGGCTTATTTTTAGCGATGCTGGTTGCCGGTGTGGTGGCTGCCGTCATCGGCGTCGCGCTCCGCACCATCGCCTCGCGCCGCCTTGCGGAGTGGGCCGGCGCCGCAGCCGGCGCCGGTATCTTTGCCGCATTGCTCCTCGCGCATGTCTCGGTCGCCGGCCTGGTCGCCCAAGCGATGCTGCCGCTCGCGCACCTGGGCGATAGTTACGTTGCGTTGCTCGTGATCGTCTTCGTTGAAACGGCGCTGTGGACCGCGGGGATCCACGGCCCGGCGACGCTCGCCGCGGTGGTGACGCCGCTCTATCTTGCACTGCAGGCGCAGAACACGCAGGCCTTCATCGCGCACCAACCCCTCCCGCACATCGTGGTGGTCTCGCTCTTTCTCTTCGTCTTTCCCGGCGGCGCGGGCGGGACGTTGCCGCTCGCGGTGTTGCTGCTGCGCTCCAGGATTCAACGCTTGCGGCAGACGGGTCGCATTGCGATCGTGCCGGCATTCTTCAATATCAACGAACCGCTGATTTTCGGAGCACCGATCGTGTTTAATCCGTACCTGGCCATTCCGTTTATCGTCGTCCCGATGCTGCTCGCCACCACGACGTACGTCGCTGTCGCGTTGCAGTGGGTCGCGCGCCCGGCGATGTACGTGCCGTCGTCGATCCCGACGTTGATCTCCACGTATTTGGCCACGTACGATCTGCGGGCGATCGGGCTCGTGCTCGCCAACGTCGCCATCGCGGCGGTTGTGTATTGGCCGTTCGTGCGCGCGTACGAACGGCATCTTGAGGCGGCGGCGTGATCGAAGCACTCTGTCGTCGCTTCTCCATCGAGGGCGATCTGCGCGATGCCGCAATACGCGCACACGCGCGCGTCGCGCACGTGCCGTATGCGGCGCAGGCCGAAAACAAGCTCGCGATGCTGGCGGCCTTTATGGATGCGGGTTTGAGCGAGAGCGACCTGGCCGGGTCAACCGGTTATGGGTACGACGACGCCGCCCGCGCGTCGTACGAAAGCCTAATCGCGCGTATCTTCGGCGCCGAGCGCGCGCTTGCGCGGCTCTCGCTCGTAAGCGGAACGCATGCGATCGTCACGACGCTCGCGGCGTGCACGCCGCCGGGACGCACCATTATCTCGATCGCGGGGCGCCCGTACGATACGTTGCGCAACGCCATCTGCGACGCACCGTTCGCGCTGGTCGAACAGGGCGTGCGGTACGACGAGGTCGCGTTGCTTCGCGACGGTACGGTGGATCTGGACGGCGTCACCGCGGCGCTCGAACGCGCGCCGGACGCGACGGTCTTCGTCCAGCGCTCGCGCGGGTACGCGCCGCGGCCGTCGCTCGGCATTGCAGCCTGCGAGCGCATCTTCGCCGCCGTCAAAGCGGCGGCGCCGGCGGCGACGATCGCGGTCGATAATTGCTACGGCGAATTGGTCGAAACGCGCGAGCCGACCCACGTCGGAGCGGATCTCGTGATGGGGTCGCTCATCAAGAACCTCGGGGGCACGCTCGCCCCGGGCGGCGGGTACGTGGCGGGGCGCGCCGATCTCCTGGAGCGGGTGGCCGCGCGGCTCTATGCTCCCGGCCTGCGCGATGCCCTGGGCCCGACGTTCGGGTTTGGGCGCGCCTTCGTGCACGGGCTCTTTCTCGCGCCGCTGGTCGTCGAGCAGACGCTTCGCGGGCTCGATTTCGCGGCGGCGCTGTTCGCGGAGCTCGGCTACGAGGTGGACCCGATGCCCGGCGCGCCGCGCACCGATATCGTGCAGGCCATCCGCCTGGGGACGCGCGACGCGCTCGTGCGCTTTGCCGAAGGCTTGCAGCGAGCCATGCCGCTGAACGCGCGCTTTCGTCCGGAGCCGGGGGCCGTTCCCGGCTATGCCGACCCGGTCATCATGTCCAGCGGCTCCTTCGTCGGCGGCGCGACCATCGAGCTCTCCTGCGATGCGCCGCTGAGGGAGCCGTTCGAGGTCTATCTCCAGGGCGGCATGGTGGCCGAGCATACCGTCGCGGGCGCCCTCCTGGCGGCGCGCGCGGTCCGGGATTGAAGGCCGCCGTCGCAACGCAGAGAACCGTAACCCCCGTGAGTACCAGAGAGGATCAATCGCACGGGCGGCGTTTTATCCGAGCGCACGTCGAAGTTCCGGTAACACTCATCGTTCCGGGCGAAGAGTTGATTTTAGATGCGCGCTCGATCGACGTGAGCCGCGGCGGAATGCGAGTCGCCACCTCGGCCGACGTACCGGCCGGGCACTTGGTCGTTCTACGCTTCACGCTCCCGCAAGGCGAACGCGAATTATTGGTCCGCGGGCGCGTCGTCCTCTCGTTTTACGATAATGCGGCGGAAAGCTACGCGCACGGAGTCGCTTTCACTCAGTACACCCCGCAAGACCATGACGAAATCAGCCGCTTCGTAACTGCGTCGTCCGAAGCAACCGACGCGCACTAGCGCGGCAAGCGGCCCCTACTCCTGTTTTCCGCCCAAAAACCCGTAGAAGAAGTAACGATTGCCGTCGTTCGTGGTCACGACGATGCGCGTGTCCTGGAGCTCGGCG
This sequence comes from Vulcanimicrobiota bacterium, assembly GCA_027315505.1. GTDB lineage: Bacteria > Vulcanimicrobiota > Vulcanimicrobiia > Vulcanimicrobiales > Vulcanimicrobiaceae > DAHUXY01. The sequence continues at coordinate 4,524 of DAHUXY010000005.1, forward strand.
GCGGTCACGGTCTTACCCACGAGCGTTTCGAGAATGGCCTGCGCCTGGAGGAACTCAGCCTCCCGCAGGGCATCCGGCTCCACCTCTATGAGCTGTAGGAGCTCGTCGATTCGGTCGTTCATGGTCACTCTTTGAATAATCGTCCGAAGACGGGTTTTTGTTAGCTTCTCTTAACCAAATCGGCCCGGCGCCAGGAGGCGCACGGGCGTACCAGAGAAGGGCACGCTGCCATGTACCTGCTTGAAGTTCTCAGCGGACCGCTCGATGGAAAGACCTGGTCCTTCGAGCAAGAGATCACGATCGGACGCGACGACGCGCTCGCCGAGGCGTGCATCGCGCTCGACCGTTACGTCTCACGCAAACACGCGAAACTGTTTGCCTCCGGCGAGACGCTCCTCTTGACCGATCTCGAAAGCCGCAACGGCACCAAACTCGACGGCGCCGCGGTTTCGGGCGAGGCGTCGCTTGGAATCGGCGTCCCCTTCATCGTGGGGCGCACCGTTCTGCGCGTCACGCACGTCTCGTAGCCTGCCCGCATGCAACTCGCCGCGACCATCGCGCAGGCCGACGCGTTGTTCGAGATCCTGCCGCGGCCGGTAGGCTTTATCCCCACCATGGGTGCCTTGCATGACGGCCATCTCGCGCTCGTGCGCCGCGCGCGTGAAGAGTGCGTCGCGGTCGTCGCGTCGGTCTTCGTTAATCCGCTGCAGTTCGCGGCCGGCGAAGATCTCGAGCGCTATCCGCGCGATTTTGAAGGCGACCGCGAAAAGCTCGCGCGGGCCGGCGTCGACGTGCTTTTTGCCCCGCCCAACGACGCGATGTACCCGCCGGGTTTCTCCACCGCCATCGACGCCGGCGCGATCGGCGCGGGCTTTGAGGGCGCGGCGCGCCCGACCCATTTTCGCGGCGTCGCGACGGTGGTGGGGAAGCTCTTGCACCTCGTGAAGCCCGACCGGCTCTACCTCGGGCAAAAGGATGCCCAGCAGACCGCCGTCGTGCGGCGCATGGTGCGCGACCTCGCGTACGATGCGCGGGTGGTTGTGGTGCCGACGGTTCGCGAAGCCGACGGCTTGGCGCTCTCGAGCCGCAACGCCTATTTGAATCTCACCGAGCGCGCGGCGGCGCCGAGCTTGCACTCATCGATGCTGGCCTTTCGCGACGCTCTCGCCCAGGGTGCGAGCAAAGCGCAGGCATACGAACGGGCCAAGGCGGTCCTCGACCCGCTCGCGCACCTGCATTATCTCGATATCGTCGACGCCCAAACGTTCGAGCCGCTCGAAACCCTGCGCGACGATGCGTTCGTCATCGCTGCGGCGAACTTCGGGGCGACCCGTTTGCTCGATAATCTTTGGATTGAATCGCTATGAACGGCATGCGCGTCGTGCTCGGCGTGTGCGGCGGTATAGCCGCCTACAAAGCCGCCGCGCTAACCAGTACGCTGGTGCAACGCGGCGTCGAGCTGGACGTGATCCTGACGGCATCGGCCGAACGTTTCATCGCGCCGCTCACGTTCGCGTCGCTCACCGCGCGCCCGGTGTACGGCTCCCTGTGGGACGCTCCCGAGCGCATCCCGCATATCCGCCTGGTCCGCGAGGCGCAAGCGATCCTCATCGCTCCCGCCACCGCCAACGTCATCGCAAAGCTCGCGCACGGCATCGCCGGCGATCTGCTCACCACGGCCGTCCTCGCCGCGCGCATCCCCATCGTCATCGCGCCGGCGATGAATAGTGCGATGTACGAGCATCCCGCAACGGTCGCGAACCTCGCACTCTTACGCGAGCGCGGTTACGATATCGTCGAACCCGAGCGTGGCTTTTTGGCCGAGCGCGAGAGCGGCCCCGGCCGGCTTGCGAGCGAGGAGCGGCTGATCGAGGCACTCGAACGCGCATTGCGCCGCCGCAACTCGCTTGCGGGCAAGCGCATCGCCATCACCGCCGGCCCGACGCGCGAAGCCTTCGATCCGATTCGTTTCGTGAGCAACGCGTCCACCGGGGCCATCGGCATAGCGCTCGCGCGCGAAGCGGCGCTCCGCGGTGCGGAGGTGGTGCTGATGCTCGGGCCGACGTTGCTCGAACCTCCCGCGCAGGTGACGACCGTGCGCTTTACTACCGCGCGCGATTTGTTCGACGCCGCCATGCGGCACGCGGTGGGAGCGGATTGGACGATCGCAACGGCCGCGGTTGCCGATTATCGCCCGGCCGAAACCGCAGCCTCGAAGCTCAAGAAGAGCGAGGGCGATTTGCTCGTGCGTTTCGAACGCAACCCCGACGTGCTGGCGGCGCTGGGCGAGCGCAAAGGCGGCAGCAAGCTGGTGGGGTTCGCCGCCGAAACCGACGACCACGAAGCCAACGCTCGCGAAAAGCTACGCAACAAACACCTCGATGCGATCGTGCTCAACGACGTGCGCGACGAACGCGGCTTCGGCCTCGTGCAGAGCACGCTCACGTTGCTGTGGGGCGCGGGGGAAAAACGAGAGATCGGCACCGGTACCAAGCCGCACCTGGCCGCGCGGTTGCTCGACGCATTGGAAGAGGTGCTGGGATGCTCTTAGCGATCGACGTCGGCAACACCGAGACCAAACTCGGCTGCTTTTCGCCCAACGGCGAGGTGCAACACATGTGGCGCGTCACAACCGAACTGCGGCGCACCGCCGACGAATACGGCGTCTTCTTCACGCAGTTGTTCGCGACCCAAGGCCTCGATCACCGGGCGATCGACGCCGTCGCGATCGCCAGCGTCGTCCCTAGCCTGGACCGCATTCTCGAGAGCGCGTGCGAGCGGTTCTTCGGCGCGACCCCGATGTTTCTCAAAGCGCACAAACAAACGTTGATGCCGGTGCGTACCGATCGCCCTTCGGAAGTCGGCGCCGATTTGGTGGCGGCCGCGATCGGCGGCCGCGCTCGCTACGGTGCCCCGCTGATCGTCATCAGCTACGGCACTGCCACGGTTTTCATGGCGATTTCGCAGGCCGGCGAATACCTCGGCGTGGCGATCGCGCCGGGCATCAACACCTCGATCGACGCGCTGGTCGGCACCACCGCGAAACTGCCGCAGATCGCGCTGGAGGCGCCCGAACGCGCGATCGGCCGCAACACGATCGAAGCGCTGCAGGCCGGCATCGTCTACGGTTTCGTCGGGCAGACCGAGGCGCTGGTGGGCCGCATGCGCAAGGAACTGGGTGCGCACGCGCGGGTCGTGGCCACCGGCGGCCTGGCCGAAGTCATCGCGAAGCATTCGGCGGAGATCGAGCTGGTCGATCCCCACCTGAGCATGCTCGGATTGCGCCTCTTCCACGAGTCATTGGCTGTGCTATAGTAGGGGGCGCCATGCCACCCACGGTCGCCCCGCTGCAGATCGGCAGCCACCAGATTTGGCCGCCCCTCGTGCTCGCGCCGATGTCCGGCGTTACCAACCGGACGATGCGCGCGCTCTATAAGCCCTTTGGCCTCGGCCTTACCGTAACGGAATTCGTTTCTTCCAACGCGCTGAAGTACACGAACAAGCGCACGATGGAAATGATCGATCAGCACGGCCTCGAGAAGCCCGTCTCCACGCAGCTCTGGGGCGACGATCCTGCCACCATGGCCGCCGCCGCAAAGGTCGTGCGCGAGTGCGGCGCCGACATCGTCGATATCAACTTCGGTTGCCCCGCACCCAAGGTGACGAAAACCAACGGCGGCTCCGCCTGCCTGCGCGACGTCGAACGCTGCGAAGCGATCATGGATGCGGTCGTGCGCGCGGTCGATTGCCCGGTTACGATGAAGATGCGCCTGGGTTGGACCGAGACGGATCTCGTCTATATCGACGTCGCGCAGCGCGCGCAGCGCGTGGGCGTGCAAGCGGTGACGCTGCACGCGCGTACGGCGCGCCAGTTTTACAAAGGCAGCGCCGACTGGGAGCACATCGCGCGCCTCAAGGCGGCGATCGATATTCCGGTCATCGGTAACGGCGATCTGGACGACGCGCATTTGGCGATGGAGCGCATGCGCGCGAGCGGCGTCGACGCGATCATGCTCGGGCGCGCGACGCTCGGCAACCCGTGGCTCATCTCGCAGATTCGCGATCTCATGGAAGGGCGGCCCGCGCAGCCGGCGCCGTCGGCGGCGGATCGTTTACGCTTCTGCATCGAGCATTACGACCGCATGGTGGAAGAGCAAGGCGAATCGCGCGCGGTTCCGCAAATGCGCAAGCACGTTGCGCTGTATCTGAAGGGCATCGCGGGC
>DAHUXY010000048.1 GCA_027315505.1 Vulcanimicrobiota bacterium
GGGCACATCGTCGAACGCAAGGCGCGGTCGATTCGGGTGTATGCGATTTCGCTGCTCGGCTTCGAGCGCGCGCGCGGCCGTGCGATCGCGCGGCTGCGCATCGCGTGCGGCGAGGGAACGTACATCCGTACGCTGTGCGAAGATTTGGGGGCCGCCATCGGCGTACCGGCGCACATGGGGGCGCTCGTTCGCGAAGCGTCGGGGCCGTTCGTGCTCTACGAGGCCAAAACGCTCGAGGCGATTGCCGACGATCCGGCCGGCTCGCTGATCGCGCCCGAACATATCATTCCGTTCCCCACCATCGTTCTGGACCTGCGCGGTTCGGCGGATTTTCGCGCGGGGCGCGTCGTCCCGCTGCCGCAGGGGGCGACCGCGCAGCACGTGTTCGTGCGGGATGAATCGCGCACGCTGGTAGGCGTGGGCGAAGCCCTGGGGGCCTTGCTCGCACCGCGTAAGGTGTTCGTGTGAAACTCCATCACGAACTCTCGCGTGAGAGCGAACGGCCGCTCGTTCTCGCGATCGGATTCTTCGACGGATTGCATCGCGGACACATGGAGATCGTCCGCGCGACGCGTCGCCTGCGCCGGCCCGGCTGGCGCAGCGGGGTACTGACCTTCGCGAATCATCCGGCTTCGTTTTTGCGACCCGGCCAAGAACCGCCGATGCTGTGCACCCGGGCGGAGCGCGTCGACGTGCTGGCGCGAGCGGGCTTCGAAGAGTGCTTTATCGTGCCCTTCGATCGAGCGATCGCGCAAATGTCGCCGGAGTCGTTCTTGGATGCCCTGGTCGGCTTGGGCGTGCACGGCGTCTGCGTCGGGAGCACGTTTCGGTTCGGCCACAAGCGGGCCGGAGACGTGACGATGATGCGCGGGTATCTCGAAGCGCGTGGAATCGCGTGCGTCGACGTGCCGAACGTGGCCGACGAAGGCGAACGCATTTCGAGCACCAGAATCCGCGGTTTGATCGCCGCCGGACAGATGGACGTGGCCGATCATTTGCTCGGCCGCTCCTACGAACTGCGCGGCGTCGTCGAACTGGGTGCCGGACGCGGGCACGATCTGGGTTTTCCCACCGCGAACGTGCGCGTGCCGGAGAAACTCCTGCCGCCGGACGGCGTCTACAGCGCGGTTGCCCGCTACGACGGGCGCGATTACGCGGCGCTCGTTTCGATCGGCACCAACCCGCAGTTTGCCGGCGAGCGCCGCACGATCGAAGCCTGGCTCCGCGATTTTCACGAAACGATTTACGGGCGCGAACTCGCCTTGCGAGATCTGCGTTTCGTGCGCGAGCAGCGCGTCTTCGACGGGGTCGATGCGTTGGTCGCGCAGATGCAACTCGACCTAGCGGCCGTCGCCTACCCCGGCTTCGGATAACGCGTTATTTCGGGCGCTCGCTAGGGTTTGGCGTCCCGCGCGTGCGAATCGACCCGCGATGACCAAACCTTCATATGCGGCGATCGCTTTGCTGGCCGCTTTTACCCTTGCCGGATGCGGCACCGCAAGTAAGTCTGCAACCGCTCAAGCGAGCGCCGGTGGCGCGGCCGAGGTGGCCTCGACGTCAACCGGCGTGCCCGCGCCGCCTTGGAGCGAGCCGCTCTCAAAGGGCGGCGTGCTCGACTCGGCATCGCTGCGCGGCAAACCCGTGTACCTTAATTTTTTCGCGTCGTGGTGCCCGCCGTGCAACGCCGAGGCCCCGAGCATCAACGTGCTCTACAAGAAATACCGCGCACGCGGGTTGCAGGTGGTGGGCGTGGACGTGCTCGAGAACGCCGCGAAGGCCCAAGGCTTCCGCGAGAAATATCATCTCGCGTATCCGGTGGTTGTGGATTCCGGGCAATTACGTGATGCGTATAACGTAAACGGGCTTCCGGTTCACGTTTTCATCGGCAGCGACGGCACGATTCGCCAGATCGTCGTCGGGGAGATGGAGCCCGCCGCGATCAAAGCCTCGATTAAAGCGATTCTGTAACCTCGCGTTCGCGAGCGCTACGTGTGGCCGGAGAACACCCAGTACGCCAAGGTGCTTGCGTGACCGTGCGCGGCGGGGGCCGTGGGGACGAAGGCCAACGCCAAGAGCGCGAGCCCGATGATCGCCACCAGCGCGAGCGGCGCAACGGCGTAGCGCTTCACGAATGCGCTCGCATGCAGACGTCGCGCGCGAGTTCGACGAGCGTGCCGTTCTCGCGCTTTTGAAAGTTGCGATCGAGCGTATTCGGGCCCGCCAACGTCCAGGTAATTTGTCCGTTCGGATCGGCCGGGCCGCCTTCGGGGTAATAGGAACCCGTCCACACCCATGTCGGGCCGGCCGCGGGTGGAGCGTGCATCTCGGCGATCGCGCCGTCGTTGTGGAAGTCCATATACACCCAGCGGTGCTGTTGCTCGACGTATCCCACGTAAGCGGTGCCCCACGTCGTCGCGCCCTTGCCGTAGGTGACCGTTGCCCACGTGCTCTCCCCGGGCCCGGCTGCGATCCGCCACGTGCTGCTGGACCCGCTTGCGGGGGCGTTGGGAGCCGAAGGCGCCGTCGTGCACGTCCACGTGCCGTTCAGGGCGCTTAGAAACGAAAGTGCCGTCAGGGCGGCGCCTACCACCATGGATCCGAACATGCGCGGGTTCTCCTCCGTTTACGCTCGTACAACGAGCGCGCCGTCCGAGCGTGTGACATCGGCCGTTCCACCTGCGACCAGCTCCCCCTTGAGGAGCGCGGTTGAGAGCGGCGTCGAGACGTGCCGCGACACGATGCGCTGCACGAAGCGCGCCCCGCTGCCCGCAGCCATGGCCTCCTGCGCTAAGAAGGCCTTGGCGTCGTCGGTAAGCCGGAGCTTGACGTCGCGGGCCCCCAGCCGCGCGGCAAGGGCATCGACGTGGATGGTGACGATAGCCTCGATTTCTTTCGCACCCAATTCCTCGAACGCGATCGTATCGTCGATGCGATTGATCAGCTCCGGCCGAATCGCAATCGCCAGATCGTCGTCGTCGAGGTTCGTGGTGAGTACGATCAAGGCGTGGCGAAAATCGACCGTACGCCCTTTGGCATCGGTGACGCGCCCGTCGTCGAGAATCTGCAGGAGAATCGCCGCAACGTCGGGGTGCGCTTTTTCAAGCTCGTCGAAGAGTACGACGCAGTAGGGGCGCCGTCGCACCGGCTCGGTGAGTTGCCCCGGCTCGTCGTGTCCCGCATAGCCCGGTGGTGCGCCCAGCAAACGTGAAACGGTGTGCGATTCGGTGAACTCGGAGAGGTCGACGCGCACGAGTGCCGCTTCGCTGCCGAAGAGCGCTTCGGCCAGGGCCTTGGCGAGTTCGGTTTTTCCGACGCCGCTGGGCCCGGCGAAGAGAAAACTGCCGAGCGGCTTGCGCGGGTCGTGCAAGCCCGCGCGCGCGCGCCGGATCGCCTCCGAGACGCGCGAAACGGCGACGTGCTGCCCGATGACGCGCTTTTCGAGCGTGAGCTCGAGCCCGAGTAACTGATGCGTCTGCGAGTCCGTCAAGGCGGCTTGCGGAATGCCGGTCCATTTCGTGACGACGCCGGCGACGTGCTCCGCGCTCACGACCGGCCGTTCGACGGCGCCACGGTTCTGGAGCGCCACCGAAGCGGCCGCTTCGTCGAGCAGATCGATGGCTTTATCGGGGAGAAAGCGATCGGCGATGTAGCGCGCCGAGAGCGAAGCGGCCGCCTCTAACGCGTCCTCGCCGATCGCGACGTGGTGATGCTCCGCATAGCCCGCGCGCAGTCCGCGCAGAATGGCGATCGTCTGCTCGATGGTCGGCTCTTCCACCATGACCGGCTGGAAGCGCCGTTCGAGTGCCGCGTCGGACTCGATGTATTTGCGATACTCATCGAACGTGGTCGCGCCGATGCATTGCAGCTCTCCGCGCGCGAGTTCCGGCTTGATCATGGAGCTGAGATCCAGCGAGCCTTCGGCGGCGCCGGCGCCGACCAAGGTGTGCAATTCGTCGATAAAGAGAATGACGTCGCGCGCGCTGCGTTTGACTTCGTCTAAGATGCGCTTGACGCGGCTTTCGAACTCGCCGCGATACTTGGTGCCGGCGACGAGCGGCCCGAGCGAGAGCGAGAGCACGCGCTTGTCACGCAGCGTTCCCGGAACCGTTCCCGCGACGATGCGCTGCGCGAGCCCTTCGACGATAGCGGTTTTTCCGACCCCCGGTTCGCCTACCAAAACGGGGTTGTTCTTGCTGCGCCGCGCCAGGATGGAGACGACGCGTTCGATTT
>DAHUXY010000050.1 GCA_027315505.1 Vulcanimicrobiota bacterium
ACGACGATGTCGTTCTACGCGCGCTCGGCCCCCTTCTACGATGCGCTCTATCGGGCGCAGGGGAAAGACTATGCGGCCGAGGCCGCGCGCATCGACGAAATCCTCGCCGCGCACCACCACGCTCGCGGCGCCGACGTGCTCGACGCCGGCTGCGGAACGGGCGGCCATCTGGAGCATCTGCGGGCGTGGTACGCCTGCCAGGGCCTGGATGCCGACCACTCGATGCTCGATATCGCGCGCAAACGCTGTCCCGACGTGCTGCTGCATCTCGGCGACATGATCAGCTTCAATCTCGAGCGGCGCTTCGACGCCGTGGTCTGTCTGTTCAGCGCGATCGGCTACGTACCCAACGCGGCGCGCCTCGACCAGACCCTGGCGACGTTTGCCCGGCACTTGCGTCCGGGGGGCGTCGCCATCGTCGAGCCGTGGGTGACGCCCGACCGATGGATCGACGGGCACCTCGACGCGCTCTTCGCCGGCGAGCCCGCCCTCAAGGTCGCCCGCATGTCGGTAAGCCGCCGCGACGGCAACGTCTCGATCCTCAACTTCCACTACATGATCGCGCAGAGCGACGGCGTGCGCACGTTCACCGAGACGCATCGCATGACGCTCTTCACCCCGCAGGAGTACGAACGGGCATTCGCACGCGCAGGCTTCGCGCTGGAGTACGACGAGCGGGGGCTCGGGAGCGGACGCGGCCTCTATATCGGCACGCTGCCGGGCGGCTAACGCGACGTTTGTCTCGGCCGTAACAGGGAGTGGGCCGTTAAGCGCATATTGAGGAGCCGTAATGCTGCTACAACGTGTAAAGCCGCTCGAGCGTATATTGGCCGAGGGCTCCGACGACTCCCAACCGCACAAGCTCAAGAAGACGCTGGGCGCGGGCTCGCTGATGGCCATGGGCATCGGCGCGATCATCGGCACCGGCATCTTCGTCCTCACGGGCGTCGCCGCCGCGACCCGCTCCGGCCCGTCGCTGACGATCTCGTTCATCGTCGCCGGCATCGTGAGCGCGTTCGCCGCCCTCTGCTATTCGGAGGTGGCCAGCCGTATCCCGATCTCCGGGAGCGCCTATACCTTCGCGTATGCCTCGCTCGGTGAATTCGTCGCGTGGATCATCGGCTGGGACCTCGTCCTGGAATACGCGCTCGGCGCCGCGACCGTCAGCATCGGCTGGTCCGGCTACTTCACGACGTTCATCAAAAATGTGTTCAACTGGCCGATCCCGCAAGCGTTACAGCACAATTATTGGGATTCGGGCCCTACCGGGCAGCCGATTCACGGCATCATGAATCTGCCGGCCTTCTGCATTATTTTGCTGATCGGCGCCCTGCTCTACCGCGGAACGCGCGAATCGGCGGTGGTGAACAACGTCATCGTCATCCTGAAAGTCTCCGTGGTCCTCTTCTTTATCGTGCTCGGTTACGGGCACGTGAACACCGGCAACTGGGTTCCGTACTTCCCGTTCGGCATCACCGGTATGCTCGGCGGCGCGGCATTCATCTTCTTCGCCTACATCGGCTTCGACGCGGTCTCGACCGCCGCCGAGGAGACGAAGAATCCCAAGCGCGATCTCCCGATCGGCATCCTGGGAAGCCTCGCCGTCTGCACCGTCCTCTATATCATCGTCGTCGCGATCCTTACCGGCATGGTGCCGTACACGCAGCTCAACGTCCCGTCGCCCGTGGCGTTCGCGATGGACCATGTCGGCATGGGCTGGGCGAGCGCGATCATCTCGCTAGGCGCCCTCGCCGGTTTGACGACCGTGCTGCTGGTGATGATGTTCGGCCAGACGCGCGTCTTCTTCGCGATGTCGCGCGATGGATTGCTCCCGCCGATCTTCTCGAAGATCCATCCCAAGTTCCGCACGCCCGGCGTCTCGACGATTCTCTTTACCATCTTCATCGCGTTGATCGCGGCGTTCACGCCAATCGGCGTCGTCGGGTCGCTCACCAACATGGGTACGCTCGCGGCCTTCATCCTAGTCTCGATCTCGCTGCCGATCTTGCGCAAGCGCTATCCGGGAACGGACGGCTTCACGGTGCCGTTCGGCCCCTACCTCATCCCGATTCTCTCGGCGGTAACGGCGTTCGGCCTCATCATCTCGCTCGCGTTCGGCAGCCCGAAAATCCTGGGCATACCGCTCCCGTGGGTCGGCTTCGTCATCTGGCTCCTGATCGGAATGGTCATCTACTTCACCTACAGCCGCTCGCACAGCACGGTCGGCGTAGACGAAGCAGCAGCTGGAGCGCTCGGTTCGTAAGAAGCTGGCCTAGGTGAGAGCGGGAATGGGCTGCGATCGGCGGGGACCGTTCGTCAGCCCGCATCCTGCGGGCTTCCTACTCGTACGTTTTTGCGCAACTTTCAAAGGAAGTCGCCATCCTGGCGATTGCGCAAAAATCGCACGTCCCCGCCGATCGCAGCCCACTCCCGCTCTCACCTAGGCCGGGCGCATAACCGTAATCGCAGCGATGCGTTCTTCGCCCGTGCGTCCGGCGACTTCTTCGCGGGCGAGCGCGAGCGCTTGATCGACGCCGGCCAATCCGGAGAAATCCGCGATGCGGCCGCCGTGTAACAGATAGAGTTCCGGTAGCGCGCGGCCGACGTCGCCGAACGAGGTTGCGTTCTCCATCGTTTGCGCCAGTCGTTCGTCGAGCTGCGCCATGGTAAAGCATGTGGTCGCGGCACCGCGTAGCGCGAGCCGAATGACGCCGCGTTCGTCGACGACGCGCAGATCCTCCCCGTAGCGATAAGCGGATAGAACCGGCGTGAGACCGGTGCGTTCGAGCGCTTCGGGCGCGCAACGCATCGAGCGAGCGACGGTTTCGCGGCTCTGTTTTTCATCGGTAGCACCATGCG
>DAHUXY010000068.1 GCA_027315505.1 Vulcanimicrobiota bacterium
GACCGCGCCGCGAAAGAGCATGGCCGAGAGCGGATCCTCCACCACCACGTCGATGAACTTGCGCAGCCGCAAGGCGTAACGCTTATCGTTTTCGTCGGCAGTCATGCCCGACGTCGGTTCCCGGAAAATAGAACGCGAGGATATCGGAGGCACGGTGCCCGGCCAGCGCCATGCCGCGCGCTCCCCATTGACACAGGCCGACCCCGTGTCCGAGGCCCCCGCCGGTGATGGCCAGCGTGCCCGGCTCTTGGGCGGGTGAGGCGGGGGAATCGTTCATCAAACCCATCTTCGTGATCAACAAGCTCGGTACCGTGCGCGCCCCGACGGAAAGACGAAAGCGGCTGGCCATGACGAACTCCGACGCCCCACCGGCGTCCAATTCGACGGTCTTGGCGCGGCCGCTCGGATCGATGGCGCCGAGGCGCACGTCGGTCAGCGCGCCGATGGGTGCGAGTTGCGCGGTGAAAGCGCTCGCCACCGTCGCCAAGGGCAGGGTGCGCTGCCAGCGGTAGTACGGCGAAGCCGTGCAATACGGGCACGAAACGCCCATCAGATAGGCGAACGACGGGCCGTTCCAGGCGTCGGACGATGCTTCGGTGTGGCCGCCGCAGCACGAGGAGTACAGCGCGTAGGCGAACGCGCCGGCGTATCGCAAGACCGACCCGGCGGTGGCGTCGACGGCCGCGCGCGCGGCGGGCGACTCCGAAGCGCACCCGCCGTACACCTGATCGAGTTCCGAGGGAACGACGTCGTACGCGCGGCGTGGATTGCTCCGCTGCAGGACGTACGTACGCGAGCAGATCGCTTGCGCCTGCATCGCCGCGCTCGGCCACGCCGGCGACATTTCACGCGGGACGACGCTGTACAGATAGGCCTCGAGATCGACCAGATTGACGACCGAACCATCCGACGTCTGCGTAAACGTTCCGCGGTAGATGCGTCCGTTGAATGCGAAGCGATCGGGGCCTTGAGCGACAGCGGTGCCGCGGCCGAGCAGCACGCGCAACGCTTGCCGCGTGGCCGTGGTAGCGGGGTCGAAGTCGTCTGCCGCTCGCGCGCGACCGCGCGTTGCGAACCCGAGCATTCCCGCACCTGCGGCGGCGAGGAAACGCGAGCGCGATATCACCACAAGCGTCCTTGCTCGGGAGCGTCCGAGTGCGCCCCGAGATGACGATACGCAACCGGCGTCGCCTTACGGCCGCTGGCAGTGCGCACGACGAATCCGTGCTTGAGCAAATAGGGTTCGACGACGTCCTCGAGCGTCTCCGCATCCTCGGTGAGCGTGGCTGCGATCGCCCCCATGCCGACCGGGCCGCCGCCGTATTGTTCCACGATGGTACGCAAGAATGCGCGATCCAGGCGGTCCAACCCGCGATCGTCCACCCCCTCGCGGCGCAGGGCTTCGTCGGCAACGCTCGCATCGATGCGCCCCTCTGCCCGCACTTCGGCGAAGTCGCGAACGCGTCGCAACAGGCGGTTTGCTATGCGCGGCGTGCCGCGGCTTCGCGCGGCGATCGTGTGCGCGCCGTCCGCGTCGATCGGCACGTTGAGCACGCAGGCCGAGCGCGTGACGATGCGCTCCAACTCCTCCACCGCGTAGTAATCGAGATGGTGCACGATCCCGAAACGCTCGCGTAACGGCGCCGTTAACATTCCCGCGCGCGTGGTCGCGCCGACCAGCGTAAATCGTTTGAGCGGTAATTTGAGCGTCTTGGCGTAAGCGCCGCGATCGACGACGAAATCGATCTGGTAATCCTCCATCGCGGGGTAGAGAAATTCTTCGACGACGCGACCGAGGCGATGAATCTCGTCGATGAATAACACGTCGCCGTCTTCGAGCGAGGTGAGGATGCCGACCAAGTCCTTCGGTTTCTCGAGCGTAGGCCCGCTGGTGGGGCGAAAATTCGCTCCCATCTCCCGGGCGATCAAACCGGCCAGCGTCGTTTTACCCAAACCGGGCGGCCCGAAGAACAGGATGTGATCGAGGGGTTCGCCGCGCTTGGACGCGGCGGCGATCGCGATACGCAGGTTCTCCACGACGCGTTCCTGCCCGACGTAGTCGGCGAAGGATCGCGGCCGAAGGGATGCGCCGTAGACTTCGTCCTCGAGCGAGTCGGCCGGATCGACGAGGCGCTCGGGGCCTTGCGCATCGTCCGGACCGATCAGACGCTTGCGCGCCGTATCTTCATGCATGGCGTACCGTCATTCGCTCTTGCGCTGGGCTTTCTGACGATAGATCTCGGCCAGGAGCGTCTCGGAATCGCGGATCGCCGGCGCGCTTTCCAATGTCTCTCGAATCATCGCTTCGGCTTCGCCACGCTTGTACTCGAGTTGAAGCAGCACCGAGAGCGCCTCGTCGGCGAAGCCGGGTATCGTCGCGATCGGGGCGCTCGGCGCGTCCTGAATCAGCAGAAACTTCGCGACCTTGCCCTGCAGCTTTGCGACGATATCGCGCGCCTTTTGCTGTCCGATGCCCGGAAGCGTTTTGAGCGCGGCGTGATCGCCTCGATCGATGGCGCTCGCAATCGACGACATCGGTTGCGAGAAAGCGCGCGCGGCGGAGCGAGGGCCGATCGAGGCCACGCTCAACAACGCTTCGAAAAACTCGCGTTCGATCGCGTTCGTGAATCCGTAGTAGGTGAAGCGACCGCTGTTTCCATCCATATTCAGGACGGAGAAGATTTCCAGCGCGACGGGCTCTCCCGGGGCTTGGGCGACCTTTTCGGCGACGCACGGCGGGAGTACGATTTCGTAACCCAGCCCATGGACGTCGAGAACGACGGTTTCGTGGGCTCGCTCGACCAGCGATCCGCTAATGCGAGAGAACATCCGTGCGGCCTTCGACGGATCAGCCGATAAATCCGCGTCTGCGGCGCGGCACGGGCGGAACGCGCAAGACGGCCGGCAACTCGCTGCTATTGAGATATGCGAGCGCGATCGCCAGGGCATCGGAGACATCGTTCGGTTTGGGCGCGACGCGCAGCCGCAGCAGACGCGTGACCATCGCGTTGACCTGCTCTTTACGCGCGCTGCCCGAGCCGATCAGCGCGCGCTTGACGTAGGAATGGCCCAGCGTGAACACCGGCAGGCGCGCTTGCGCGCCGGCCAGGCACATGACGCCCCGCGCGTGTCCCATCAAGATCGCCGTCGTAGGGTTCTTGTACGTGCTGTACAGCTCTTCGATCACGATCGCGTCGGGGCGCGTCTGTGCGATGACGTCGACGATGCCGGCGTGCAGCTCCCGCAGGCGCTCCTCCAAAGGGCGATCGACGTTCGGCGCGACGATACCGGCCTCGATCAGCGCGATGCGCTCGCCGACGCGCTCGATCGCGCCGTAGCCGGTGACGCGCAAGGCCGGATCGATCCCGAGGACCCGGAGCGGTTTGGTGGGCACTACGGCCCGTTGACGATCAGCGTCACGGAGGATCCGGGCGCCAAGTTCGTGCCGACCTCCGCCTCGGTGCGCACGACGTGCCCGTTGGCCCCCTCGATCGAGGTGTAGGTCATCGTGCCGATGCTATATCCGGCCGCCGCCAACGCGTCGTGTGCCTCGTCGATGGTCATGCCTTCGGTATCCGGGACTTCACCCGGAACCGACAGCGTGACGCTCACGGTCGAGCCCTGCATCGCCTGGGTTTGAGGATCCGGCGACTGCGCCACGATCGTGCCGTTCGCAGCGCTCTGTACGCTGAATTGCACGGCGACGCGAAATCCGTCACCGGTCAACGCGCGGATGGCGAGTTTGTACGGCGATCCCTGGACGCTGGGGACGGCCACTTGCGCCGTTTGCGTCGTGTTGGGGTCGCCGGTGCTCACCAGCGCATGCACGACCGCCGTTCGGTCGACCCGCTGGCCGGCGGCGATATCCTGAGAAGCGACCGTGTCGGGGGCCACGCCCGCGACCGGCGCGCGCTGCGATAGATCGATCGTGATGCCGAGCTTCTGAGCCAGCGCCTGCGCGTCGTCGACGTTCATGCCCACGAAACTCGGCATAGCCACCGGTTTGGGACCGTTCGATACGACCAGCGTGATAACCGACGAGCGGCGTACCTGCGATCCGGGTGCGGGATGCTGATCGATCACGCTGTCCTTGGGCGCGCTGTCGAACCTTCGCAGGACTTTGACCTTGAATCGATCGTCCTGTAAGATGCGTTGCGCGTCGTTGGCCGAGAAGCTCCGCACGTCGCGCAAGCCGACCAGCGGCAAGCCGTTGCTGACAACCAGCTCGACGACGCTGTTCTTTTCAACCTTGGTTCCGGCCGCGGGATTTTGGCGGATGACGTGATTTGCCGGCACGCTATCGCTCGGGCTCTTCAAGAAGCGCGCGACCAGGCCGAGATTGACGACGGCCTGCTGGGCCTGCACGTCGCTCATCGCGCTGTAATCCCCTACCGTGACGTTCGCCGCGAGGTTCGGCAAAGGCCGTCCGAAGAGGAAGTAGCCGGCGGCGGTGGCGACGGCGAGGGCGATGATGAGCCAGAGTGCGAAACCGGAACCGCGATTCGAACGGCGCTCTTCTTCTTCGCTCATGGAGGTGTACATGCGATCCGGCATCGGCGAGCGCCGGTGCGGCGGTTTGTGCGTTTCGAAGAGTTGCGTCGGCGCATCGTTCTGCAACGCGTAGGCGGCGATGCTCGGGCGCTCGCGAGCCTCCCGCAGAGCCGATGCGACGTCGCTCGCGGACTGGAAGCGATTCTCCGGGCGTTTCTGCAACAGTTTGTTGACGATTGCGGCGAGCGCCGGGCTAATGCCCAGCGCCTTCGTGTCCAAGGTCGGTACCGGGTCGCCGATGTGTTTGAGCGCGACGGTGACGGGCGATTCTCCGGTAAAGGGTAACTTGCCCGTGAGCATTTGATAGAGCACGACGCCGACGCTGTAGAGGTCCGAGGTCTCGTGGAGCTCGTGGCCTTGCGCCTGCTCCGGCGAGATGTAGAAGACGCTGCCCATCACCAGGCCCGGTTTGGTCAGCGTCATCGTATGCTGCGAGACGGCGCGCGCGATGCCGAAATCGGAGAGCTTACAGACGTCGTCTTTCGTCACCAAAATGTTCGCGGGCTTGACGTCGCGGTGGAGTAACCCTTGGCGGTGAGCGTACGCCAGCCCGTTGCAGATCTGCGCGGCGTAATCGATCGCGACCGGCTCGGGGAGTTTCCCATCCGAGGTGATGATCTCGGCCAGGGTCGATCCATCCACGAGTTCCATGACGATATAGTACGTGTCGCCTTCGCGGCCGACGTCGTACGTATTGACGATATTCGGATGCGAGAGCTTCGCGGCCGATTCGGCCTCCTGATAGAAGCGTCGCACGAATTCCGCATCGGAGGCGTACTGAGGACGCAGCACCTTCACGGCGACGCGACGGCGCAGCAGCGTATCGGTCCCGCAGTAGACCGTCGCCATGCCGCCCTCGCCCAGTCTCCCATCGAGCCGGTAGCGATTGTTGAAGGTCTGTTGCTCGATCAACGTTCTATGTCTTTATGCTTCCAAGAGCGGTACGCAGGACTTCACGGGCGATCGGCGCGGCCACTGCCGCACCGTACCCGCCGTTTTCAACGACGATGGCCACCGCCACACGCGGATGGCTGGCCGGAGCGAAGCAGACGAACCACGAGTGCGCGCGGCCGAACGGGTTGGTGGCGGTACCGGTCTTGCCGGCCACCGTGACACCCGGCAGCGCCGCGCTGGTACCGGTTCCCCGCTGCACCACGGCAATCATCATCTTCTTCACTTCGGCGGCGGTATCCGCCGATATCGGCGAAGCAAGCGTACCGGTGCTGTAAACGCTCGCCACGGTTCCGTTGCGAACGATTTGCCGCACGATGTACGGACGCGGCTCGTTGCCGCCGTTGGCGATCGTCGAGGCGATGAGCGCCATCTGCAGTGGCGTCATCAGGAGCGCGCCCTGGCCGAAGCCCATCTGGGCGAGTTCCCCGGGGACGACGGTGTCCTTGGGCGGCACGCGATCGCGCTGAGCCGGCAGTTGAAAGTCCAGCGAGTCGCCGATGCCCCATTTCGAGAGGTATTGGTAAAACGTGTCGAGGCCCATCTTTAAGGTGATCTGCGCGAAATCGACGTTGCTCGATAGCGCGAAGGCCGTGGTGACGTCGGCGTATCCGGTCGCTTCGCTCTCGTCGTTATGGAACTTGAAGTTTCCGATATACAGATAACCTGGGTCTTCGAAACGCGTTTGCGGCGTGACGGTTCCGGAATCGAGCGCCGCACCCGCCGTGAACATCTTGAACGTCGAGCCGGGCGGGTAGAGGCCGTCGATCGCCCGGTCGAGCAACGGGCTGCTCGTGTCGGTACTCAGCTCCGGAAAAACCGCGTTGAGGTGGTTGGGATCGAACGTCGGCATGCTGACGATCGCGAGTACGGCGCCCGTCCGCGGGTCGAGAACCACGCCGGCATCGCGCGCGTGTTGCGAAAGCAAATCGTAGAGCTTGCGCTGGATGGCGGGGACGATCGTCGTCACGACGTCCGCTCCGCCGGTTCTGGCCGGTTTGCCGCGAACCGCATCCAGGATCTCCTGGAATTGAGCGACCGGGTCGCCGGTGCTGCCGGTCGGCGAGAGCGCGCGATCGTACGCGTCTTCGAGCCCGCTCGTGCCGTAGCGCGCCGAAACGTAGCCGAGAGTCTGCGCGAGGGCGGGGCCGAGGGCGTAGACGCGCTTCTTGCCGACGGTCTCGGCCAGCACGGTGCCGTCGGTTGCGAGGATGCGCCCGCGTCCGGCATCGAGCAGTGCGTGACGCGGGTTGTACGGGCGCGCGGCGATCGACGGCCCTTGGAGCAGTTGCACGTAGAATTGTCGTACCGCCAACGCCAGGAATAGAAGCACGAAGAGGAACGACAAACGCGCGATCGCGCGATTGGTCATGCGCTCTCGCGCAGCACGGTAAATCCGCCTTCGGTGCGAACCGCCATGTGCGAACGCGTCTCGTCGGCACCGAGAACCACCTCGATGACCCGTCGCGCGACGTCTTCATCGACGGCGTTCGTGAGGAGCACGACGTCGATATTCATTTCCGCGAGAATCGGCCCGGCGACGTACGCGCATGCCGGGAGCGTTTCGAAGTGGTGCGGCTCGTAAGGCCCGTTGCGCCAAGGCCCGCGCTTGCCGAACACGGTGGAGTGGAAATCCCACGCGCACAGCTGCTTCTCTTTCCACACGAAGTCGTCGCGCACGCATAACCTGCGGCACGCCGCGCATTGCACGATTGCGACCGGCGGACGAGCGAGCCCCTCGGAGACTTCGTCCGGGATGTCCTCGATATTGAGGACGTTGCGATCGGTCAGCGATTCCGGCAGTTCGCTATGCCATTCGACGCGCGTCAACAGCTCGATATCGCGCACCGGAGCGATGAACGAGCGCTCGTCTTCGGGAAAGAACGTGCGATCGACCCAGTCGATCAGGCCGTCTTTGGCGATGCCGACGTTCTGCCATCCTTCGCCGACGGCGACGCCGACGGGCGTCCACGCAATCGGTACCAATCGCGCGGTGATCGTGCTTCCGTCCGGACGGAAGCTATTGACGAATGCGAGCGTGCTGGCGTTTCCTCCAAGCACGTACACCTGTGACTCATCCATGCACGTCTCCCGTCGATAGCGCTCCGTTGCGATACTCTTGCAGGCTCCGCGGCGCTCCCGGCACGGTTTCGAGCGCGGTGACTAAGGCCTTTGCGGTGTCGAGCGACGTGAGGCAGGCGATCCCCGCTTCGACCGCCGCTCGTCGAATGCGGTAATTATCGGTGAGCTCTCGCTGGCCGAGCGCGTCGTTGATGACCAGATCGACTTTACGTTGATGGATCAGTTCGAGGACGTGCGGCGAGCCGTCCGCGATTTTGTTGATCGCCTCGCTCGCGATCCCCGCCGCTTCGAGGACGTCGCGGGTACCGGCCGTTGCGACGAGGGTGTGCCCGAGGTCGGCATATCGGCGAAGCACGGGGACCGCCGCATGTTTCTCTTCGTCGGCGATCGATACGAGAATGCGGCCGCCCGTACCCGGGAGCCGTATCCCCGCCCCGATGAAACCTTTGCGCAACGCACCGGCAAAGCTGTCGTCGATGCCCAGCACCTCGCCGGTCGATTTCATCTCCGGGCCCAGCACCGTTTCGACGCCGCGCATCTTCGAGAACGAGAATACCGGGACTTTGACGACGACGTAGGGCGTGCGCGGGTGCAGCCCGGTTCCGTACGGCATATCCCGCAGCTTCTCTCCGAGCGCGATCCGCGTTGCAGCCGCGACCAGGTTGACGCCGGTGGCTTTTTGGATGATCGGCACCGTGCGGCTGGCGCGCGGATTGGCTTCGATGATGTAGAGCTGGCCCTCGTGAATGACGAACTGAATGTTGATCAGGCCGCGAATGCGCAATTCTTTGGCGATAGCGGTGGTGACGCGGACGATTCGCTCCTCCATCGCCGCATCGACGGTTTGGGTCGGATAGACGCTGATCGAGTCTCCCGAATGGATGCCGGCCCGCTCGATGTGCTCGAAGATGCCGGGGATCAGGATGTCCTCGCCGTCGAAGACCGCGTCGACTTCCACTTCTAAACCGCGCAGATACTTATCGACGAGTAGCGGAGCGTCGGGAAGAATCGGTGGGGCGGACTCGGCGTACGAGGCGAGTTGCCCCTCGTTATAGACGATTTCCATGCCCCGCCCGCCGAGCACGAACGAGGGCCGCACCAAGACCGGGAACCCGAGTTCGCGCGCGTGCGCACGCGCCTCGCGGAAGCTGCGGGCGGCTTTGCCCTCCGGCCGCGCGACGCCCAGGCGTTGCAAGGCTGCGTCGAATTGCTCTCGGTCCTCGGCCATGTCGACGCTGGCGCGGTCGCTGCCGACGATGCGCACGCCGCGACGGCTCAATTCGCCGGCGAGATTGATCGCCGTTTGTCCGCCGAATGCGAGCATCACGCCCAACGCGTCCGTTGCGCGGTAGGCATCCTCGACTTCGTCGGCGCCCGGCGGTTCGAAGACCAGCGCGTCGCTAACGTCGAAATCGGTCGAGACGGTCTCGGGGTTGTTGTTGACGACGACCGGCGAGAAACCGGCATTCTTGAGCGCCCAGGCCGCATGGACGCAACTGTAATCGAATTCGATCCCTTGCCCGATGCGAATCGGGCCGCTACCGACGACGACGACCGCGCGATCGGGCGTCGCGCGCATCTCATCGCTCTCACCGCGCGAGAGGTAATAGTACGGCGAGCGCGCGGGAAACTCCGCAGCCGCCGTGTCGACCATCCGAAACGCGCCGCCCGTGCGGCGAGCCGCGACGGCTCCGGCGTCGCGACAGAGCCGTTCGATCGCTTGAGCCGAGTACCCGCACACGAACGCCTCGTCGATATCCGCGTCGCTCGCGCCGGCGCGCAGCCGCTCTTCGAGCGCGACGAGCGATGCAAACTCGTAGAGCCAAAATGCGTCGATGTCGCACAGTTCGTGAACGTGCGCGATGCAGGCCGCGACCGCCCCATCCGAATCACCCTCCCGCGTGGCGCGGCGGAGCAACTCGCAGACGGCGAAGAGCCGGTCGTGCGTGGGTCTGACGACGATCGCCTCCAGCTCCGAGGCGCTCCACGCCTCGAACCCGGCCTCGGTGAGGGTATCGCGTTTGAGGTCCAAACCGCGCAACGCCTTGAGCATCGCGGCGCGAAACGTTCGGCCGATGCCCATCGCTTCGCCGGTCGATTTCATCTGCGTTCCGAGTTGCGTGTCCGCCAGCGGGAATTTGTCGAACGGCCAGCGTGGAATCTTGACCACCACGTAATCGAGCGTCGGCTCGTAGGCCGCCGTGGTAACGCCGGTTACGGGGTTCGGAATCGTATCCAGCGTTTGGCCGAGCGCGATGCGGGTGGAGATTTTGGCGATCGGATAGCCGGTCGCTTTCGACGCCAGGGCAGAGCTGCGGGAGACGCGCGGGTTGACCTCGATGATCGCGTATTCGCTGCGATCGGGATGCAGCGCGAATTGAATGTTGCAGCCGCCCTGCACGTTGAGCGCGCGGATGACGTTCAAGCTCGAGGTTCGCAGCATTTGATACTCGACGTCCGAGAGCGTCTGCGACGGGGCGACGACGATGGAGTCGCCGGTGTGCACGCCGACCGGATCGATGTTCTCCATGTTGCAGACGATGATGCAATTGTTTGCCGAGTCGCGCAGCACTTCGTACTCGATCTCTTTCCAACCCAGGAGCGAGACTTCGAGCAGTACCTGGTGGATGAGGCTCGCGTTGAGGCCCGCGTCGAGACGCTCGCGGAGCTCCTCTTCCGTATAGACGACCCCGCCGCCGGTTCCACCCAGCGTGTATGCGGGACGAACCACGAGCGGGTAACCGATCTCCAGTGCGAACGCGAGTCCTTCGTCGATATTCGTTACGATCGCGCTTTGCGCCACGGGCTCTCCGATTTCGATCATCTTCTCTTTGAAGCGCTCGCGGTCTTCGGCAAGCTCGATCGTATCGATGGGCGTCCCGAGCAACTCGACGTTATATCGCTCGAGCACCCCGGCGCGGCCCAGCTCGACCGCCAAATTGAGACCGGTCTGGCCGCCGAGCGTGGGGAGCAGCGCATCCGGCCGCTCGCGCTCGATAATCTGTTCGACGGATCGCACCGTCAACGGCTCGAGGTAGACCGCGTCGGCCACGTCGGGGTCGGTCATGATCGTGGCCGGATTGCTGTTGACGAGGACGACGCGGTGGCCTTCCTCGCGCAGGGCCCTGCACGCTTGCACGCCCGCATAATCGAACTCTGCGGCCTGACCGATAACGATCGGCCCAGACCCGATGACCATAATGTTGCGGCGCGCCATGCTGGGGCCTACGGATTGGCCCGAACGCGGCCGGAGTCCTGGAAGAGAAAGGTCGCAGGACCGCCGCGTTCGGCCGTTCCGGTATCAGCGCTGCTGACGCACGGCTCCGCTCCCGGGTATTTCGCCGGCGTAGTCGACCGAAGCATCCAGCTCGCCGGTGCGGGCGTCGCGCAGGCGCTCGCGGCCGAACGCCGTTCGGATCTGGGCTTTGTCGTGGTGGGCCTTCGGCTTGACGGCGATGATGATGCCGCCGTCGCGCAGACCGCGCTCGTACTCTTTGGCGCGATGCTCGCCTACCCCGATCCCGATCAGTCCCCCGATGACGCCGCCGGCCGCGCCGCCCGCGCCAAGGCCGACCAGCGCCGCGGCGAGCGGCCCGGCTACGACCGGGGTTGCGAGGCCACCGGTCCCTACGATCGCGGCGATGCTTCCGGTAGCCGTCATTCCGGCGACGATCGCGCCGAGCACCCCGCCGACGGCCGCCCCGGTGGCGGCGCCTTCGCTGGCCTTGCTGTTCGTCAGCGCGGCGAACGCGCGCTCGCGCGTCTTATCGTCCATCATGACACTGATATCTTCTCGCGCGTAGCCGAGTGCGTGCAACCGTTCCACCGCAGACTCCGCGGCGAGCGGATCGTGATACAGTTCGGTCTCAAAACTATTCTCGAACGTCATGTACAAGATTCCTTTCGTGCCACCAGCGTTCCCGAACGAGCGTCCATACCAAACATGCTTGCACGCTTTTCACGGTTGAAGGCGCAGCACGCTCCACGCGCGACCGTCGCGCCGATATAGCAAGCGATCGTGCATGCGATTGCTGCGGCCCTGCCAAAACTCGATCGCATCGGGAGCGATCACGTATCCGCCCCAGGAATGCGGACGTGGTATTTCTTCGCCTTCAAAACGCGCATCGAAATGCGCCATGCGCTCCTCCAGCGTCTCACGGCGGTCGATGGTTTCGCTCTGCTCGGAGGCCCATGCCGAGAGACGGTGCCCGCGCGGACGGGTTGCGAAGTAGGCGTCGGATTCATCCTCGGGAAGCGCGGCGATCGCGCCCTCGACGCGCACTTGCCGCTCGAGTTGCGCCCAGAAGAACGTTGCCGCCGCGTACGGGTGTGCTTCGATTTCGCGCGCCTTGCGGCTCAGATACGACGTATAGAAAATCAGCCCGCGCTGGTCGAGTCCGCGCAGAAGCACCATGCGATTCGACGGACGTCCGCTTGCTGCAACGGTAGCGACGCACATCGCGTTCGGTTCGTCGAGCCCGGCGTTTGCGTAGGCTTCGTCGAGCCAGCGTTGCAATTGCACGACCGGATCGGAAGCGAGCGTCTCTTCGAGGAGCGATGCGCGTTCGTATGCGTGGCGATTCGATTCGATATTCGTCATTGGAATCTCCCGAGGCCGATGAGTGCGAGCAGAACGAGAACGATCGTGGCTCCGCCAAAAAGTGCGACCGGGAGCCCTACGTCGAGCGGCTTATTTTCTAACGACACGACGCGCCCGAGCCGCGCCAGCACGCGCTCGAGTTGCGCGGCCCCATCGGCCCGCGCATACGCACCGCCGCTTTCGTTCGCATACGCGCGCAGCGCGCCTTCGTCGATGGTCGCGGGCTGCATGGTCCCGGGAATCAAGCTGCCGCTATTGGTGCCGATGCCCACCGTATAGACGGGAATGTGGTGCGCGCCGAGCCACTGCGCCATCGCAGCCGGATCGGTGCCGGTGTTATTGACCCCGTCGGTGATCAGAACGATCGCCCGGTGGCCGGTGGGAGGCATCGATTGCGCGGCCAAGCGCAGTGCGTCGCCGATCGCGGTCGCTCCGTTGGGCTCGGGGACGCCGGCGAGCGCGCGGATGGCTTGCGCGTGGTCGGTCGTTAGCGGCTGCACGATGCTCGCGGCGGTAGAGAACGCGATGATGCCGACGTGCGTGCCCGTTGCGGCCTGCTGGATGAACGCGCGCGCGGCGGCTTTGGCAGCCTGGCCACGATTGGGGAGCACGTCGGTCGACTGCATGGATCCGGACGTATCGATGCAGATGAAGGCATATCCGTCGTGCACGGGGACGGGGAGGACCATGCGCGGTCCCGCCGCGGCAATTGCCAGCAAGAGAATGCCTGCGACCGTGGCCGCGCGCATCGCGCGAGGAATCCATGCCCGCGGCTGCAACGCCGCCGTGAGAAACTCGATGTTGCTGTAGGTCAGCGCGTCGGCGCGCTCGCGTCGTTGCGCGCGTTGCAACAGCCACAGCACCGCCGCAGCCAGCAGCAAAGCGGGAAGCAGCCGCCACGGATGATCGAAACTCATCCCGCCCGTTCCCGGCCGAGGTGAGGAATGCCGAACGCGCCCGCAAGGGCGGCGGCGCCGTCGGATTCGTGCATTACCCCCACGCGCCACCGCGCTTCATCGAGCGCGCGAACGATGCGCGCCTCGCGCTCTCGCACGGCGTGGAGGTAACGCGCTCGCTCACGCGCGCCGACGTAGGCGACCAAACGTCCGCCTTGCGCCCCGCGAAACGTCGCGAAGCCGCGCACCGGAAAATCGTCATACCACGGATCGCGGGCGATCAACGCCGTGCAATCGAAGCGGCGGCCGAGTTCTGCCAAAAGACGCGTGATCCGCGGGCCTTCGGCATCGTGCCAATCCGAGATCGCCAGCAGCGCGCTCCCGCGCGGGAGGGCCGCTTGCGCCGTTTCAAGGCAGGAACGCAGATCGAAGGCGACGTCGAGCGGCGCCCTCGCGACGCGTGCGGCGTGGCGTCCGCGCAGCCCTTGCCTGGGCACGACCACGTCCGGGCCGACGCGGATCACGCGGTCGTCGGAGAGCGCGCTCTCCAGCCACAACGCGAGGGCGTCCTCGGCTGCGTCGATCAAACGGCGTCGCCGGCCAACCTGCATGGAGCCGGAGTCGTCGACGATCGCCGCCAGCGTGAGCGCGACATCTTCGAGCACGATGCGGGTTTGCAACGCGCCGGCTCGTGCGGTCGCCGCCCAGTCGATGCGCCGAACGTCGTCTCCGGGAACGTACGAGCGCAACTCGACGAATTCGTACCCGTCGCCGCGATAGGTGGTGGGCGAGCCGGATCCCCAGGCGCGCGGCCTGCGCCGGCCGCGTAATAGCGCCTCGCGCAGCGTCATGGGTGCGGCTCGCGGGAGGGCTCCGACGACGCAATCAGATCGGCCATGCAACCCGACTGCGGATTTTCCAGCGCACGCAATCCGGCGACGACCCCTGCGATATCGTCGTGCGAACGGTTTTGACTCAATTTGAAACTTCCGACGATCTGCGAAACGTGCAACTCGATGCCGACGATCGCCCGTAATTGTGACGCGAGGAAATCCGGCGCGAGAGACCGAGGCGACCACGCGCCGCCGGTGCGCGTTTCTTCCTGCGCGGTCAATGCGGTCACGAATGCGTCCAACGTCGCTTCGTCGTGTAGGAATCGCACGCTGCCGCGCGCTTCGACCGCGACGTAGTCGTACGTCGGGACGACGCGCCCGTGTTCGCGCGACGAGACGTACCACGACGGGCTGATGTATGCGCGTGACGCGACGAAGAGCGCGACCCCCTGCCCGCCCGGATGCGGGTTCTGCTGCCACTGCGGATTCGCCCGCGCTAGGTGCCCGACGAGCGTGGGAGCGCCGTTTCGTTCGCTCCGGAGCAGCGGTATTTGGGAGGTGGCGATCGCCCCCGACGCGCCGGTCGTCACGAACGTGGCGAGCGGATGTTCGGCAATAAAGCGATAGAGTATCGCCGGATCGTCCACCTGGAAGGCCTTTGGGCGGTACACGCTACGGTACCGGAACCGTCGCGATCAGATCGTCGATGACGCCGTCCGCGCTGATGTTCGCCGTGGTCAGGCGATAATTGAATCCGATGCGGTGGCGCAATGCGAGCTTTGCGACCGCGCGAACGTCATCGGGAACCGCATAGTCTCGGGCATCCAGCATGGCCCGGGCGCGAGCGAGGTTGGCGATGGCCAGCGTCGCGCGCGGGCTGGCTCCATAATCGATCGCGTCGTGCCGGGTTTCGCGCGTCGCCAGAACGATATCCACGATGTAGCGTTTGAGCGGCTCCTCTAAATGCACGCGCTGGGATTGCGCGCGCCAGCCCTGGACGTCGGCCAGCGTAGCCACCGAATGGAGCGGCCGCGTATCGGCAACGGCGAAGCGATCCAGGATGGTGAGCTCTTCGCTGCGCGACGGGTACCCGACGTCGATCTTGGCAAGAAAGCGATCCATCTGCGCCACCGGTAGAGCGTACGTTCCTTCCGCATCGAGTGGATTCATCGTCGCCATGACGACGAACGGATCGGGGAGCGCGTGGGTCTGCAGGCCGATCGTCACTTGGCGTTCTTGCATCGCTTCCAGTAGCGCCGACTGCACCTTGGCGGGCGCGCGATTGATTTCGTCGGCGAGGACGACGTTGGCGAAGACCGGCCCGAGAACCGTGGCGAACGTCGCGTCGCGCTGGTCGAAGATCCGCGTCCCGACAATATCGCTGGGCAGCAAGTCGGGCGTGAATTGGATGCGTTTGAACGCGCCGTCCAAGGCGGCGGCCAGGCTCCGGCAGGCGAGGGTTTTGGCTAATCCCGGCGGCCCTTCGAGCAGCACGTGCCCGTTTGCGATCAACGCGAGCAACAACGCCTCGACCACGTCGTGCTGCCCCACGATCGTCTGCGAAAGCGCGCGAGCGAGGTCGGAGGGTTTCGGGTCGTTCATGCGATTGCGTGCTCCAGAGAGTCCACGGCTGCGGCGATCGCCGCCTGTAGATCGGCATCGTACGTGAATGCTGCGCGCTCGAGATTGCGCAGAACCAGCGCCATCGCGGGATCGTCGCAGGCGGCTCGCGCGAGGACGTCAGCGAGGGTTTCGTCGTCGGTCGCGCCGACGGTGGCTCGCACGTGGGATCGCGCGAGCATCGCATTGGCGCGCGTCGGTTCGGCGCGCAATACCACCAGCGCGTCGCGCAGGTCATCGCGCGGGTCGCGCGGCGGCTCGAACCGGGGTGCGGCCGGCTGCGCCGGCATCGGTGCGGGCACGCTTTTACGCCGAAACAGCAGCGCCACGATCGCGACGGCGCAGAGAAGCCCCGCCAGCACCACCGCTACCCGCAGGACGAAGACGGCCCCGGCCAGGAGCGCCGCGCCGCCGCTCCGTAGCGGCGCGAGCGCCCCGCCGCGCACCGTGAGCGTGAGCGGATTTGAAAAGTAGCGTTTCGCTTTGCCGTCGCGTGCGTCGATAGCGTCCAGGGTGGCGGGATCGATTGTGATCGATCCCGTGTGATGGGCGACCACGGTAATAGTTTCGCGGTAGAGCGTTCCGGATGCGTCGCTGGAGAGATGACGTTCGTCTCCCAACAACTCCAGCGACGTCAGGACCGGCAGATCGAGCGTATCGAGTTCGCCGACCCGCTCGCGGACGCGGACGACGATGAGGAGATGGAACGGGACTTCAAGCGTGGGCGTCGCGGTGTCGGATGCCAGCGTGAACCTGGTGATCGTGAGCCGCTGCAAGGATTGGGCTCGGGCCGGTGGGCCCGCGCATGCGACGGCGAGGGCGGCAAACGCGGCGGCGATCCTTACGAGCGACCGCGGAGTCATGGGGCCGGGGTGAGCGGCGCGACGGGGATCCCCGCGCTCGCAAACCACTGCGCGAACAGGTGGCGCGCATCGGAGGGCCCCGGTGAGGCCTCCGGGTGAAACTGCACCGCCGCGATCGGCAGCGAGCGGTGGCAAAAGCCCTCGTTCGTGCCGTCGTTGAGATTCGTCATGGTCGGCACGAGGTCGCCTCCGAGCGTCGCCGCGTCGACGGCATATCCGTGATTGTGCGCCGTGACGAGCACTTCGTTGCGGAGCAGATCTTTGACCGGTTGATTGCCGCCACGGTGACCGTACGGAAGCTTGAACGTGGCCGCGCCCAACGCGAGCGCGAGCAGTTGATGCCCCAAGCAGACGCCGAAGAGCGGTACCCGCCCGACCAGCGTCCGCAGCGTCGCGATGGTCTGCGGCAGATCGGTCGGGTCGCCGGGACCGGGAGAGATAACGATCGCTGCCGGATCGTTCGCAAGCAGCATCTCGGGCGACGCGTCGTACGGCTGCACCGTCACCTGGGCGCCTAGGGCCGTCAGATCTCGCAGAATGGCGCGTTTCACGCCGCAGTCCACCAAGGTGATGCGCGGGCCGCCCGGCGGCCCTTCGAGGTAGGGGGCCGGCGTTGCGACGCCGGCGACCAAACCGTCGGTCGTCGCCGTGCGCACGAAATCCGTCAGCGTGCGCTCGGCGCGTTCCAGGGCCTCGTCGCCGACCGCCAGGGCCGCCCAAATCGTGCCGTGCTCGCGCAATGCGATCGTGATCGCCCGCGTGTCT
Source organism: Vulcanimicrobiota bacterium (assembly GCA_027315505.1). GTDB lineage: Bacteria > Vulcanimicrobiota > Vulcanimicrobiia > Vulcanimicrobiales > Vulcanimicrobiaceae > DAHUXY01. Next base: position 17,162 of record DAHUXY010000068.1, read on the forward strand.
GCGCCGACCAGCGTCGGAATCCGCTGTTCGTCGAGCCACTCCGGCAGCGTTTTTTGGGAAAGGTGATGCGAAGGGTGGTAGGAGATTTGCTTGATGACCGCGCCGGCCACGCACGCGCGCGCATATTGCGCGGCGCTGCCTGAAATGCCGTAGTTGCCGATCAACGGATAGGTGAACGTCAGTATCTGGCCGGCGTACGACGGATCGGTCATGGCCTCTTCGTAACCGGTCATGCCGGTATAGAAAACGGCTTCGCCTAGGGCGATGCCGTGGTAGCCGAGTCCGTGCCCGTCGAAGCGGGAGCCGTCTGCAAGAAAGAGCGCTGCGGGGGTTGCCATCTCAAAGTACCGACGGTTAGCCGAAGGGACCGTCCGCCCCTGGAAATAACGGCGACCTATCATGGACTGGCATTTCGCAGCCACCGCGTTCGCTACTGCCCTGACGATCATCGATCCGATCGGGATGATCCCGCTTACCCTCACGACGACGGCGAATATCGCCCCGAGCCGCCGCGGGCGCATCGTCGATCAGGCGGTGCTGGTGGCCGCGATCGTGATGCTGGCGATGGGCGTCGTCGGCCCTGCCGTGCTGGGGTACTTGGGCATCACCCTCCCGGCCTTTACGATCGCGGGCGGAATCCTCTTGTTTCTCATCGCGATCGACATGCTGTTCGCGCGCCCGACCGGCGCTCGGAGCACCGGCGAGGAGGAACGCGCCGCGCAAGCCGGCGAGAATCCGGCGGTCTTTCCGCTCGCCATCCCGATGATCTCGGGGCCGGGAACGATCGCGACCGTCATGCTGCTGGTCAATCTTTCGCATGCCGAGCCGGTGCGCTTGGTGACGGTCTTTCTCGCGTATGCGAGCGCGCTTGCGATTACGTGGCTTTGCATGCGCGGTGCGGCGCGCTTTATGCACCGCATCGGCACGACGGGAACGCACGTCGTCACGCGCGTCCTGGGCATCATTCTCGCGGCGCTTGCGGTGCAGTTCGTGATCAACGGGTTGGTGCAGACGCCGCTGTTACGTCACTAAAGGTCGCGGCGATCGTACACGAGTTTCCCGGCGACGATGGTGGCCAGCACCATCCTCGGGAGCGTGCAACCGGCGAACGGCGTCGAGCGGCCCTTCGAAGCGAACGTCGACGTGTCGACCACCCAGTAGCGATCGGCGAAAATCGTGATATCGGCGGCGTCGCCCACTTGTATCGAACCGCCGGGAACGCCGAGGATGCGTGCCGGGTTCGTGGAGAGCAGCGCGACGAATCGCAGCAGCGAGAGATCGGGCAGCGCGAGCGCGTAGGCGCCGAGCGCAATCTCCAAGCCCGTAAAACCGACGGAGGCGTGGCTGAGATCCCCGCTTTTCTCCGCCTCGGTATGTGGAGCGTGATCGGTGGCGAAAGCGTCGATCACCCCGTCCCTAACGGCATCGCGCAGCGCGCGGGCATCCAGGTCGTCGCGCAGCGGCGGATTGACCTTCGCTCCGGCTCCGCGTTCGCGCACCGCCTCGTCGGTGAACGTAAGATGGTGCGGCGTCACCTCGCACGTTGCGAGGGCGCCGTGAGCCCTGGCATGTTGCAGATGTTCGATGGAACCGTGCGTGGAGAGATGCGCGATGTGCCACTGCTTGCCGGCCTCGATCCCGATCGCCAAATCGCGAGCGACGATCACATCCTCGGCGAGGGCCGGGCTCCCGCGTACGCCCAAGGCGCGCGAGACGTGTCCCTCGTGCATCACCGCATCGCCCTTGAGATGCTCGTCCTCGCAATGGGATATGAATACGCCCGGAAT
>DAHUXY010000071.1 GCA_027315505.1 Vulcanimicrobiota bacterium
CTAGGCGAAGGCCGCCTGCCCGGTGATGTGTTGGCCGAGGATGAGGGTGTGCACCTCGCTCGTGCCTTCGTAGGTGAGGACCGACTCCAGGTTGTTCATGTGCCGGATCACCGGATATTCGAGCGTTACGCCGTTGGCGCCCAGAATCGTGCGCGCTTCGCGCGCGATCTTCAGGGCTTCGCGCACGTTGTTGAGTTTTCCGAAACTCACGTGTGTCGAGTGTAATTGACCGGCATCTTTCATGCGTCCCAGATGCAGGGCAAGCAACGTGCCTTTGTTGAGCTCCAACGCCATGTTGACGAGCTTTTGCTGCGTGAGCTGGAACGCGCCGATCGGTTTGTCGAATTGGACGCGGGTTTTCGCGTACTCGAGGGCGGCTTCGTAGCACGCGCGAGCGCTCCCCATCGTGCCCCAAATAATGCCGAATCGCGCCTCGTTCAAACATGCGAGCGGTCCGGCAAGCCCTTTGGCCAGCGGAAGCATCGCCGAGTCCGGAAGCCGGCAGTCGGTAAAAACCAACTCGCTGGTGATCGACGCCCGCAGCGAGATCTTGTGATGGATGTCGGAGCTGGTGAAGCCGGCGGTCTGCTTGGGCACGATAAAGCCGCGGATGCCTTCGCCGGTATTCGCCCAGACGATGGCAACGTCGGCGAGCGAACCGTTCGTAATCCAGAGCTTGGTACCGTTGAGGATCCAATCCGAGCCGTCGCGGCGCGCGAACGCGCGCATACCCGCGGGGTTGCTCCCGAAATCCGGTTCCGTCAAGCCGAAACAACCGATCGTCTCGCCGCGGGCCATCGACGGGAGATACTCGCGCTTCTGCTCTTCGCTGCCCCACCGATAGATCGCATACATCGCGAGCGAGCCTTGCACGGAACAGAAGCTGCGCACGCCCGCGTCGCCCGCATCGAGCTCCATACAAGCGATGCCGTAGGCGACCGCGCTGGCCCCCGGGCACCCGTATCCTTCGAGATGCATCCCGAGCAAACCGAGGGCTCCCAGCTCTCGGCCCAGCTCACGCGGTAAGATGCCTTCTTCAAACCATCGAGCGACGTTGGGCAATACGCGATCGCGAACGAATCCCCGGACCGTATCGCGGATCAGGCGCTCTTCGTGCGAGAGCAGCGCATCGATTCCGAGCAGATCGACCGCGTCGGGCACGCGAGTCGCGGAGGCATGCGTCATCCCGGCCGTTACCGCTTGAGTACGCGGGTGAGCTTGTCGAACATCGCTTCGGTCGAGCGTTCGAAATGGTCCTCGAAACGGCGCCAGAGCAACCGGCCGTCGGTGTCCGAAAGCGTAGCTTCGATGCGATACTCGACCGTCGTTTCCTTGCCCTCGCTGTGGAGATAGAACCCGTGCGTCCCGTCGACGCCTTCGTTGAGCATGCGCCACACGATGCGTTCTTCCGGTACGACTTCCGCGAGCACCGCGTGAATACCCAAATGCCACTCTTCGGTGCGACCCGGCGTAAGCGGCCCGGGCGAACGCATAAACGGTTGCGCCGCAAAAGGCCAGATTTGATCGCCGGACGTTCCCATCTCCTCGAGGAGATGAAAGATCCGTTTTTTGGTGCCGCGGAGCGTGCGCGAGCGGACTTCGCGAAGGTCAATTGGCATAGCGAGGCTCGTTCGCGCCCGCGTTGCCTTTACACTTTCGGGCCGACGTCTCGTTCGGCGATCTTCGCGAGATTCTGAATGACGGCAATGGCGATAATCGTCACGATGATCGCGTACACGACCTCCGCAGCTGCGCCGGCGCCGGGTTTGAGCCAAATCGCGATGATGTCGCCGATCGCTTTGTTCCACGCACTTGCGGCAATGAAGCCGAAGGCAACGGTGGCAAGCGAGAGCATGGTGCCCAGGTAGGTTGGCTTAAGTTCCATATGCCAGTATTCTCAAGCGAAAAAGCCGGTTCCCGTGAGGAGAGTCACGGGGCCGGCTTTTTCTGTTCCACTGCGTTTTGGAGTCACGGAGAGTTGGTGCGATCTCCGCTTGACCATAGTTTGCCATAGACCAAGCATTTGCGTCAAATACAATATCTATGATAACTCATAAGTATATGGTTAATATTTCGTTGGCTCGATTACGGGTATTTCTGGCCGTCGCGCAAGAATCGTCGATATCGGTCGCTGCCGAGCGCTTGGGCATCTCGCAGCCCGCCGTCTCCGCCACGGTCACGTCCCTGCAGAACGAGCTTGGCGTCCCCCTGATCCGTCGCGACGGTCGCGGCATCCAGCTCAGCGAAGGCGGGTTGCGCCTTGCGGGCCACGCCCGGCACCTCTTCGCGATCCTGGATGACGCGCTGGACGACCTTCGCTCGCTCGATCGCGGCGCGGAGCCGCGCGCGAGGGTCGGGGCGGTTGCCACCGTGGCGGAGCACGTGCTCCCCGCCATGTTGCGCGAGATCCGCAAAGAGCATCCGGCAATGGAGATCGAGCTCGACGTCTCGACCCGGCAGAGCGTCTGGGAACGATTGGCGGCCTGGGAGGTTCACGTCGTCGTGGCCGGGCGTCCGCCGCTCGACCGGCGCTTCAGATCCGTCGCCGCGAGGCTGAACCAAATCGTCGTCGTCGCGGCGCCCGCGCAACGCATCGCGCCGGCCGATCTCGCGGCCGCGACGTGGCTTCTGCGCGAACCCGGCACCGGCACCAGGGCCCTCTCGGCGGAGTTTTTCGCCGACCTCGGGATCGAGCCGCGCCGCCAGCTCACGATCGGGTCGAACGGCGCCATCCGAGAGTGCGTCCGCGCCGGCCTGGGGATATCGCTCGTGTCGCTCGACTCCGTTCGCCGGGAACTCGAAAACGGCGATCTCGTGGAAGTCCCCACGCCGATCACGCCGCTCGAACGCCAGTGGCATATCGTCGTCAATCAAGAGCGCGAAATTTCGCCCGCGGCCCGGGCCTTTGTAGCCGCGCTCTTGCCGCACTTCGGAGAAACGGCGGTAACTCCATAAAAAAAGCCCGGAGCCGCAGCTCCGGACCGTTCGTACGCGCCTAGCGCGGGGATTATGCTTTGAGTTCGATGTCGACGCCGGCCGGCAAGTCGAGATGCATCAGCGCATCCATCGTCTTGGGCGAGGCCTGGAGAATATCGATCAGACGCTTGTGGGTGCGCATCTCGAAATGCTCGCGCGATTTCTTATCGTTGTTGGTGGAACGCTGCACGCAAAACCGGTTGATCTCGGTTGGGAGCGGAACGGGACCACTCACGAACGCGCCGGTACGCTTCGCCGTTTCGACGATGCGCTCGGCGGACTGATCGAGCACCTTATGATCGTACGCCTTCAGGCGAATGCGAATCTTCTGCTTAGCCATCTCTATCCTTATGTTTCTCAGTTGTCAAAGAGCGCTGGGGACCGAATCACCCTATTCTACCATCCCTCGCAAGCGCACGCGCGGTTACGAGGCGGACCGGGGAAGAATCCCCGGTCCGATTCTTTTCGAGTTAGTCGCTTACCGACGTCACGACGCCGGCGCCGACGGTGCGGCCACCCTCGCGAATGGCGAAGCGCAAGCCCTCTTCGCAAGCGATCGGCGTGATGAGCTCGACGTCCATCGCGACGTTGTCGCCCGGCATCACCATCTCGACGCCCTCAGGCAAGCGGATGGTCCCGGTGACGTCGGTCGTGCGGAAGTAGAACTGCGGACGGTAGTTCGCAAAGAACGGCGTATGACGGCCGCCCTCTTCCTTCGAAAGGACGTAGACTTCGGCTTTGAACTTCGTGTGCGGTTTGATCGAGCCCGGCTTGGCAAGAACCTGGCCGCGCTCGATATCGTTACGCTCGATGCCGCGCAGGAGGACGCCGACGTTGTCGCCGGCGATGCCCATGTCCAGCAGCTTGCGGAACATTTCGATGCCGGTCACGACGGTTTTACGCGTCGCTTCCTGGAGACCGATGATCTCGACTTCTTCGCCGACCTTAACTTGGCCGCGCTCGACGCGACCGGTGCCGACGGTGCCGCGACCGGTGATCGTGAACACGTCTTCGATCGGCATCAAGAACGGCTTGTCGGTCTGACGGACCGGATCCGGGATGTACTCGTCGACGGTGTCCATCAGCTTGAAGATCGGCTGGGCCGCCGGATCGTCGCTCTTACCGCTCGACTGGAGCGCCTTGAGGGCCGAACCGCGGATGATCGGCGTGTTGTCGCCGTCGTATTCGTACTGCGTGAGCAGTTCGCGGATCTCCATCTCGACCAGCTCGAGCAACTCTTCGTCGTCGACCAAGTCGACTTTGTTGAGGAACACGACGATCTTCGGAACGCCGACCTGCTTCATGAGCAGAATGTGCTCGCGTGTCTGCGGCATCGGACCGTCGGTCGCAGCCACGACCAGCACGGCTCCGTCCATCTGCGCGGCGCCCGTGATCATGTTCTTGATGTAGTCGGCGTGACCGGGGCAATCGACGTGCGCGTAGTGGCGCTTGACCGTCTCGTATTCCTGATGCGAGATGGCGATCGTAATGCCGCGTTCTTTTTCTTCGGGCGCGTTGTCGATCTCGTCGACGTTGCGCGCCTTCGCAAGGCCCGCGGTGGCGAGACAATGCGTGATCGCCGCGGTAAGGGTCGTCTTGCCGTGATCGACGTGACCGGTGGTGCCGATGTTCACGTGCGGCTTGGTGCGTTCGAATTTTGCCTTTGCCATGTTGTTCTGTCTGTTCCTCGTTTAAAGTCCCGTCGATCGCTCGACGGCGCTCGCTGTTAGTGTTGTTGGTTAAACGCCTCTAGCTTATGCCGCCGAGGTCTTCTTGCCGGCCGATTTGGCGATGATCTCTTCTTCGACCGATTTTGGAGCCTTCTCGTAGTGAGAGAACTCCATCGTGTACGTGGCGCGGCCCTGCGTCGCTGAACGCATGTCGGTCGCGTACCCGAACATCTCCGAGAGCGGCACGTTCGCAAGAATCACTTGCGCTCCGCCCGGCGCCTCTTCCGTTGCCTGGATCATTCCACGGCGACGGTTGAGATCGCCCGTGATCGAGCCCATGTAATCTTTGGGCGTCGTCACTTCGACTTTCATGATGGGCTCGAGCAGAATCGGGCCCGCCGCGCGATTGGCCTCTTTCCAGCCCATCGATGCGGCGATCTTAAATGCCATTTCCGAAGAATCGACATCGTGATACGAGCCTTCGAACGCGGTCGCCTTGAAATCCAGGACGGGGAAGCCCGCGAGCACGCCGTTTTGCGACGACTCTTCGATGCCTTGCTGAACCGCCTTCGCGTATTCCTTCGGCACCTTGCCGCCGACGATCTTCCACTCGAAGATGAAACCGCTGCCCGGTTCGCCCGGCTCAACCCTGAGCCACACGTCGCCGTACTGGCCTTTGCCGCCGGACTGGCGCACGAACTTGCCTTGCTTTTCGACGGTCTTCGTGATCGCTTCTTTGTAAGCGACCTGCGGCTTGCCGACGTTGGCCTCGACCTTGAATTCGCGCCGGAGGCGATCCAAGATGATCTCGAGATGCAACTCGCCCATGCCCGCGATGATCGTTTGCTGCGTTTCATCGTCGGTCCACATGCGGAACGTCGGGTCTTCCTGTGCGAGGCGTTGGAGCCCCTTGCCGAGCTGATCTTGATCGCCCTTGGTCTTCGGTTCGATCGCCTGGGAGATCACGGGCTCGGGGAAGATGATGTTCTCAAGCATGATCGGCGTCTTTTCGTCGCAGAGCGTATCGCCGGTCCGCGTATCCGAGAGGCCGACGGCCGCTGCGATATCGCCGGCGCCGATCGCGTCGATGTCTTCGCGATGGTTCGCATGCATGCGCAGGATGCGTCCGATGCGCTCTTTCTTGCCCGTGCGCGCATTGTACACGTACGAGCCCTTGTCGAGCGTACCCGAATAGACGCGGAAATACGTCAAATTGCCGTACGGATCGGTCGCGATCTTGAAGGCGAGCGCGGCGAACGGCTGGTTGTCGTCGGCTTGCCGCGTGATCGCTTCGCCGGTGCGCGGCTCGACGCCGGTAATGGTCTTGGCTTCGAGCGGGGAGGGCAGATAGTCGACGATTGCGTCGAGCAGCGGCTGCACGCCCTTGTTCTTGAACGCCGAACCGCAGAGCATCGGCAACACCGTGCCCGCGATCGTGGCCTTGCGCAGCGCGGTCTTCATGCGGTCGACCGGGAGCTCTTTGCCGTCGAAGAACATCTCGAGCAGTTCGTCGTCTTGCTCGGCGATCGCCTCGACGAGCGCTTGGCGCCACTTCAGCGCGGTCTGGCGCAGTTCGCCCTCTTCAACTTCGGTTTCATCCATCGTCGAGCCGGCATCGTCGGTGTAGACGATCTTGTGCAGCGTGAAGAGATCGACGACGCCCTTGAAGTTGTCCTCGGCACCGATCGGCACTTGGACCGGCACCGCGTGGGCGCCCAGACGTTCGCGAATCTTGTCGACGACGTTGAAGAAATCCGCACCCATGCGGTCCATCTTATTGACGAACACGATGCGCGGAACTTTGTACTTATTGGCTTGACGCCAGACGGTTTCGGACTGCGGCTGCACGGCGGCCACCGAGTCGAAGAGCGCGACCAAGCCATCCAGCACGCGGAGCGAACGCTCGACTTCAACCGTGAAGTCCACGTGCCCAGGCGTATCGATAATATTGATCCGGTTGTCGCGCCAGGTACACGCGGTCGCGGCCGACGTGATCGTGATGCCGCGTTCCTGCTCCTGAACCATCCAGTCCATCGTCGCGGCGCCATCGTGAACTTCGCCGATTTTGTGGACGCGGCCGGTGTAGAACAGGATGCGCTCGGTGCAGGTGGTCTTACCGGCATCGATGTGTGCGGCGATGCCGATGTTCCGGGTGTGATCGAGGGGAAATTCTCTAGCAGCCATGTTGATTCTTGGTGAGCCTTACCAGCGGTAGTGAGCGAACGCTTTGTTCGCTTCAGCCATCTTGTGCGTATCTTCACGCTTCTTGATCGTCGGGCCGATGTTATTCGCCGCATCGAGCAATTCGCCCGCGAGCTTCTCTTCCATCGAACGTCCGCCGCGTGCGCGAGCGTAGTTGATCAGCCAACGCATACCCATGGCCTGACGGCGATCCGGGCGGACCTCCATCGGGACCTGATAGGTGGCACCGCCGACGCGGCGCGGCCGAACTTCAACCAGCGGCATCGCATTCGAAAGCGCTTGCGAGAAGACGTCCATGGGATCGCGCCCCGACTTCTCCGCAACGATCTCGAGGGCGCCGTAGGTGAGCATCTCCGCCGTCGATTTCTTGCCCTTGATCATCAACTTATTGATGAAGCGCGCAAGCACTTTCGAGTTGAACTTCGGGTCGGGCAGAATCTGCCGCTTCGGAGCCGGGCCTTTACGTGGCATCTACTTCAATATTCCTTACTGTGTCGCTTACTTTTTGGTGGAGCGCTTGGCGCCGTATTTCGAACGGCCTTGCTTGCGATTCGCCGTGCCGGCGGTATCGAGCGTCCCGCGGATGATGTGGTAACGCACGCCCGGAAGATCCTTCACGCGGCCACCGCGCACCAGCACCACGGAGTGCTCCTGCAAATTATGGCCGATGCCGGGGATGTACGCCGTGACTTCTTCACCATTGGTCAAGCGTACGCGCGCAACTTTACGCAGGGCCGAGTTCGGCTTCTTCGGCGTCACGGTCTTCACTTGCGTGCAGACGCCGCGACGCTGCGGATTTCCGGCGACCTCGAACGTGCGGGTCGGAAGATCGGGATGACCCGGCTTCGGCCCGGTGAGGATCACGCGGAACGCGCGCGTTTTCACCTTTTTATCGGTCTTGACGCGGCCCCTACGAACCAGTTGATTGATGGTCGGCACTCAAACTCCCCAACGTTGCAGGCGACGCTGCAAATTAGCAACACACACAAATTCGGCCACACCTGCGGGTGGGCCTGAACTAGGGCAGTATATCAGGGTGGGTCGCGGCCGTCAACGTCGTTTGACGAGGGTTATGCCCGTCCAAACCGTCCAAATCCCGTAAGCCAAGAGGGCAACCAGAACCATCTCGTCGTTGGGGCGCAGCGGTCCATCTTTAAAAAAGATCGAGAGCGTGCAGAGGCCGAGCAGCGCGGCGGTGACGTAGCCGAAGCCTCCGAACGCCCCGGAGAAGCTGCCGTGGCGCCGGGCGCTGTGGCTCGCGGCAAACGTGAAGATGGCCAGCGGCGCAAAGAGCAGCGTCCCCGAGAGGCCGAAGCCGTCGTAGAGCACGCGGACCTCGTTTAGGCCCAGCTCGGCCGCCCGGTATCCCAGGACCGCTTGAAAGAATGCATTGAGCAGGGCGAAGGCTGCGGCCAGGACGCCCGCCACGAGCATGTAGGTGCCCAGCCCCTCGTCTTGCCCGGGCGCCTCGTGCAAGTACGCGCGAAGCCCGACCACATACCAAAGGAAGAACGCTAGCCCGGGGAACGAGAGCCACGCGGCCAGCAAGAGCTCGTTCTCGTGCCGGACTGCCCAGGCGGCGATCGTCGCCGGGGCCGCGTTCACGGCCGGGGGGCTGCCGGGGAGCAGGCCGGCGACCAGGACGACCGCCACGTAGGCGAATGCGGCATAGCCGCTCGACCGCTCGGCGCCCTTGGTTTCCATGCTTGCCACCTCTCGCTCCGGGGACGTTTGCCTTTCTTCCAGCTTATACGACCACGCCGTCAATACCAACCCAAAACTTGCGATTGGGGGCCTAGCCGCATGGCGAGCTCGCGAGCCTTCTCGTAGGACGGACAATCGAACTCCAGGTAAAACACGTATTCGAACGGATTGCCGCGGAGCGGACGCGTGATGAGCGAGCGAAGGTTGAAGCCGCGGCTCCCGATCTCGCCCAACGCCCGGTGCAGGCTGCCCGGCAGATGTTCGAGCACGGTCGCAACGCACGTCCGTCCCAGGCCGCGCCGCGCCGCGCCATCTCGCTGGATGACGAAGAACCGCGTGTAATTTTCGGCTTCGTCCGCGACCGAGTCCACGAGAATCCGTGCTTCATAACGAGCGGCGCTTGCGGCCGGGCCGATCGCCGCCTGCGTCGGGTCGCCCAACGTCGCGATCTCCCGAACGGAACCGGCCGTATCGGTGGCCGCTCGAACCTCCACGTGAGGATGGGTTGCAAGGAATCCGCGACACTGCTCGATCGCAACGGGGTGGGAGCGGATCGACGTAATTCCTTCGAGCGTCGCATCGTGGGTTCCGATCAGCGACTGCACGATGCGGTGCGTCGTCTCGTCGACGATGCGCACGTGCGGGTTGGCCAGTAAGAGATCGTACGAGCGCGCGATCGCGCCGTGAATGCTGTTCTCGCAAGGCAAGAAGCCCAGATCGACCTCGCTGCGATCGACCGCCCCGAGCAACTCGTCGAAACTCTCGTAGCCGCGTGTCTCGACATCCCCAAGCAGCCGCCGCGCCGCCTCCTCGCTAAACGCCCCGGCTTCGCCCTGAAATCCGGCCGTGAGTTTCATCGCCTCGGGTTACCGCGCGAAAAGACGCGTTCGATCGCGCCGTCGTCGCCCTCTTCAAGCGCGCGGACGATCGCGAGCAACTCCTCGGCAACCGCTCGTAACGGCGGTGCGACCTCCGCGGCATTGGCATGAAGAATCTCGCGCCACATAGCCGCGCCCGAGCGGCTCAGCCGTAGTAACTCGCGTGCCGCGGGGCCGCAGAGCGCGTCAACGACGTCGTCCCCCGCGCTCTCCGCGAGGTCGCGCACGTGCGCGGCAACCGCGCTCGCCACCACTTGCGGTACGTGCGACGTCAGCCCGACCACTCGGTCGTGCGTGGATGAGTCAACGGCAAACGGGCGCGCGCCCAACTGCTCGATAAAGCCGCGAGCGCGTTCGTTCAATGTCCCGTCGCGCGTCGGGACGTATGCCCACACGCGTCCGTCGAAGAGGTCGGCGCTCGCCGAGCCGCGGCCGCTACGCTCCGTTCCCGCCATCGGATGGGAGGCGACAAAACGGGGCAGCCCCGCCGCCGCCTCGAGAATGGGCACCTTTACCGAGGCGACGTCGAGGATCAAAGCGGCGCGCGCGGGTGGCGTTACCGCGAGTTCCCGCAACAACCGCACGCTGGATTCGAGGTGGGTGGCGATCACCAAGACGTCCGCTCGCTCGTACACCTCTTGCGGCCCGTCGCAGTCGCTCGCGAGCGGGTCGCGATCGTAACCGATCGTCGACCAGCCGCGGCGTCGTGCCGCCAACGCGATCGATCCGCCGATCGCCCCGACGCCGACGATACCGAGCGTCCCCGGCTCCTTCATCGCGCGTCTTTCGCTAAATCCGGACGGAGCGCGGCCGCGCCGTCGAGATAGACGTGGTCCACGGCTTCCTGCCCGATCGCCGTGTTCACGTGCATCAGCACGCGCACGCATTGCTCGAGCGAACCCGGCACGGCGATCTCCGTAAAATGCAGCATCGGCACGTGCACCCACCCCATTTCGCGCGCCCCGAGCGCCGGAAAGGCCGCGTGCAAATCCGGCGTGAGGCTGAAGAGCACGGATGCGATGTCGTCGATCTCCACGCGGTTGCGCTCCACCATCGCGCACAACAGCCGTTTGGTCGCGGCGACGATCGCCTGCGCGTCGTCGCGCTCGACCGTGATCGCACCGCGAATGCCGCGCATCTTCATCACCGCGTTACCGCCAACGCCGGGTGTTCGAGCGGTATGCGTTCGAGATCGTGTACGATCTGCGCGAAATCGTCGAACGTCAAGGCTTGCTCTTTATCGCTCTTGGCTTCGGGGGGATTGGAGTGCACCTCGATCAGTAATCCGTCGGCGCCGACGGCCTTCGCCGCGCGGGCGAGCGGCCGGACCCAGCGCCGCACGCCCACGCCGTGGCTCGGATCGACGAAGATCGGCAAGTGCGTCCGTTCGCGCAGGACGGGCACCGCCGAGAGATCCAGCGTATTGCGGGTCGACGGTTCGAAGGTGCGAATGCCGCGCTCGCACAGCACGACGTTCGGGTTTCCTTCGGAGAGGATGTATTCGGCGGCGGCGAGCAGTTCGTCGATCGTCGCCGAGAGGCCGCGTTTGAGCAACACGGGCCGCCCTGCGCGCCCGACCGCTTTGAGCAGATCGAAGTTTTGCATGTTGCGGGCGCCGATTTGCAGCATGTCGATGCGCTGAGCCATGCGCTCGACCTGATCGATCGTCATGACCTCACTCACCGTCGGCATCCCGGTCGCGCGCCCGGCTTCGGCCAGCAAGTCGACGCCGTCCCAGCCCAGGCCCTGGAACGCATACGGGCTCGTCCGCGGTTTGAACGCCCCCCCGCGCAGCATGACGGCCCCACGCTCCACGACGCCGTGCGCGGTTAAGAGAATCTGCTCGCGCGACTCCACGGAACACGGTCCGCCGACGATCGTGAAACTTCCGTCCCCGATCGAGACCGCGCCGACACGCACGATCGAACCACCGGGCCGGGATGCTCGCGCCACCAGCGGAAACGCCGAATTCACCACGCCCGGCGGCTGCGGTTGCGCCTCCGATCGCGGTTGGACGTCGAGGTGAGGTAACGATATCGGCGCCGGCGCCGCATTCGCTCCGGCCGGCGCCCCGACGTGCGCGTCGTAACTCCCCAGGACGACCAGCGTCTTCGCCTCGCGTTGCATGCGCGCCACCGCTTCTCGCAACACCTCGTCGTGAAGATCGCCTTCGACGTCGATGTAGAACGTGTGCTCGTCGCTATGGCCCAGACGCGGCTTCGACTCGAGCTTACTGACGTTAACGCCGCCTCGCGCGAGTTGCGTCAAGGTGTTTGCCAACGTTCCGGCGCGATTCGCAACCGAGAGAATCAGGGACGTCTTCCGCGGCCTGGCGCCGCCGCCGCTCCAAGCATCCGCCGCATCGGCGCCGAAGACCACGAAGCGCGAATACGTTCCGGGGTCGTCGGCGCAGTGCTCGGCCAACTCCTCGAGATGATAGAACGCCGCCGCAGCCGACGGGCCGAGCGAGGCGATGGCGGGATTGCCGCCCCGCGCAACCTCGCGAGCCGCAACGCCCGTATCTTCGCACGGAATCGCGCGAGCATGCGGCAACGTCGCGAGAAACGTCCCGCATTCCGCGATAACCAGCGGATGGGCCAGCACTTCGCGTACGTCCCTTAGGGTCGCGCCCGGCACGCCGAGCAGGCGATGGTCCGTGCGCCACAGGACTTCGGCCAGCGGCGCAAGCGCGTACTCCGCGAGCAAATCGTAGCCCTCGCGTACCGTACCCACGATCGCGTTTTCCAGCGGCAAGATGCCGGCATCCGCACGCCCGCCCGCGACGGCGGTTGCTAGGTGGCGATAGCTGGCCACGCCTTCGATCTGCGCCTCGATACCGCGTTCGCGCAACGCGTGCGCCAGCGCCAGTTGCGAGTACGCCCCGTCCACGCCTTGAAATACCGCTTTGATCATTCGTGTTCTCCTCGCCGTTGCCCGGAAATGCAGCGAGCCCCCGCCGGTCGGCAGGGGCTCGCATCGCTATCTGACTCACTCGCTACTCGCTATGCAAACGCCAATCCAACCGGCCCGACGGGACGGCTAAAATAATATGCGTAGGCGTAAACGGGTGCGTGCTGCATGTTTCGGCTATGCAACCACAGGTGGGACGGCCATGTCAAGGGCGCTCGGGCAGGGTATCGGGCCGGGGGCTACGCATGAAGCGGCGGTGACCGGGCAAGCGGAGCGACGGCTCGACGTGCTGGATGGGCTGCGCGGCATCGCGGTGCTGCTGGTACTGTGGTACCACGTGTGGGAGATCTCGTGGCTCCCCGCGCCCTTTCCCTGGCTCGAGTTCGTTCCCGAGACGGGCTTTATCGGCGTTCATCTCTTCTTTTTTTTGAGCGGCTTCGTGATCGCATACCCGTTCGTGCGCTCGCGCCTGCTCGGCACCCCGCGCCCGGCCTGGAGGCATTTTGCGTACCGGCGATTCGCGAAAATCGTTCCGTCGTACGTGCTCTCGATTGCGGTCGCGTACGCCATCGGCTACGCGCAGACCCAAGGGGACGGGCACGTGTGGCGCGACGTGATCGCGCATCTGCTCTTCATCCATACGTGGTGGCAGCAAACCTACGGGTCGATCAACGGCGTGTTGTGGACGCTCGCGGTCGAAGTCGAGTTTTACTGCATCTTTCCGATCGTGTGGTGGTGTTTCTCTCGCAGGCCGTTCCTCACGGCAGCCGGGATGATCGCGCTCTCGCTTGCGTGGCGCACGTTAGCGGCTCGCTGCTGCTTGCATACGTCGTTCGAGTTGCTTGAAGAAAATCTCCCCGGCTATCTCGATATCTTTGCCTGCGGGATGCTCGCGGCGTGGGCCTTCGTGCGTTATCCGAAAGCGCACCGGAGTGGCCGAGGTTCAGCGCTGTGGCCCGTCGTATCGTTGGCCGGCTTCGCACTCCTGGCGGCGCTGCTCGCGAACCTCTACGACAATCGCGCGGCCGATCAATGGCCGTTCGTATGGCAGATCGATTGGCGGCCGCTCTTCGGGATCGTCTTCGCCATCATCGCGTTGGGATTGCTCTGGAGTCCGCCGGCGTTTGGGCGCCTTTTCGCAAACGCGCCCCTGCGTTTTTTGGCATTCATCTCGTACAATCTCTATCTCTATCACCAAATCGTCGCGCGCGAGTTGCTGCGCCTGCACCTGCCGCCCTATACCGGGGACCCGCACACAAACGCCGGCTGGGGTTGGCAATACACGCTCGTAGCGTTCGCGGCCAGCATCGCCCTCGCCGCGCTCGTCACCTATGGCTTCGAACGGCCGTTGATGCGCTGGGCGAGTCGCCGCGTCCCCTAGCCGATGGATTCGGGCACACGCGAATACTGTGAGATCGGGCGAATCGGGAGCATCGCTCCTTGAAGCGGTGATCGCCATGGGCATCCTGGCAAGCGTCCTTGGAGCCCTACTGAGCTTGGGGGCGATCGCGATTCGGCATTTCGGCCCGGATCCGTATCAGGACGCGATGGATCGCGCGACCGCCCAAGAGGCCCGCATCGCCGCCGATCTCTTAAAATACGAGGGGACGAGCCTTGCACCGGCATCGCTAGCGACCACCGTGCCGCTCCCCTCGGCCTCGCCGCTTCCGGTGCAGATGGTGCTGGACGTGCGCTCGCAACCCGACGGTAGCACCGCGATTACGGTGAGCGCGACCAGCAGCTCCCCGGTTCGTGCGGCACGTGCGAGCCTGCTGCTCGCGCACCGCGCGCCCGCGCCCGGATCGAGCGTCGTCGCGCCGGCGACGGTTGCCGCACCGACCGGGGCGCCGTAGCGCGTGTTGCTCCGCGTCCTGCTCCTGCTCGCGTTCGCCGCCGCGCTCGTGCAAGCGATCGCGCTCGCAGCGGTATCGCTCGCGCACGCCACGATCTCCCACCGCGCCGCCGCTCTCGCGAACGACGCGACGCTCGCGGCCATCACGCGCGCGCAGACGGCGCTCGCCGCCGCGGTGGCGGCACATCCCGGCGCGTCCGCGTTTCCCGGTCTCTCGCCGATAGCGATCGCAACGTGCGCGCCCTTGGGCGCCGGCGCATGCGCGTTTCACGCGAGCGGGTTGGTGACCTTCGCTGCCACGGGAACGCCGCCAAGCGCGGCCGCCTCGCCCTGCCCGGATCGGGACTGCACCTCGTATTGGCAAGAGAACGAGCGCGTAACGGAGGGGCGCGGCGATGCGACGATCTCGACGATCGTCACCGGGCCGGCCGGAGCGGTTCTGGCGCATCGCGACACCGAGGTGCGCTTTCGCACGCTGGCGGTGCCGCCGTACGCGGTCCTCGCCGGTTCGCTCGATCTACGCGGCGACGGGCTCGCCGCCAACGGCACCGGCGACGACGCGGGAAGCATCGGCACCGCAAACGGCGGAACGCTCATCGACGTCATCTATCAAAACGCGCAAACCAACGCCCGCATACGGGCGAACGTTTGGCGCGCGCAATCGTACGACGTCGCACCCGCCGTCCTTCCGTGGGATCCTTAACGCTCTATGCCGTGAAACGTTCGATCGCGGCCGCAATCTCCGCCGGCGTCTCAAC
>DAHUXY010000083.1 GCA_027315505.1 Vulcanimicrobiota bacterium
GGCGATCAAGATGTAAGTCTGCAACGTCATGACGCAGCCGGGAGAGACGCAAGGCATGACCGCGGCGCAGCACGTCGAGACGCTCTTCGCCAATGCCGGGGGGCCCGTCTGCGAATACGTCATCGTTAACGAGCAGCCGCCGTCGCGGCTTTTGGAGACGTACGCGGAGGAGGGCCAGGTGCCGGTCGTGGCCGATTTCGAACGCATCGAACGGCTCGGCGTCACCGCGGTCGGGGCCCAAGTTATCAGCGAAACGCAAACGGTGCGTCACGACCCCGATCGCTTGGCGGCGGTGGTGTTTTCCATCATCGATCAGGCGGTGGCGGAACGCGCGACCCTGGTGAAGCCGGCGAAGGCGTATCGCCGCCCTAGTGCGGCTGCGACGGATCGAGGCTGACGTCGAGTTCGAACGGTTTACCCGGATCGGTGTTCGCCGTTGACGTGAGCACCGTATAGCCGTTCGCCTGAACGCTGTAATCGACGATCCCGCTAGGCACTTTGGCGATGGTGAATTTTCCGGTAGCGTCGGTCGTGGCCGTCAGCACCGTGTCGACCGTGACGAGCGCGCCTGCGAGCGGCTTATTCGTCGCGCGATCGATCACCGTTCCGGAGAGCGCGGAGTACTTTCCGGCCGGAGGAAGGGCGCTATCGTCGTTACATCCGGCCAACATCGACGTAGCCAGACCTACGGCGGCCAACAGAACCGCGAAACGTGCAAAGCGCAACATAGCGTGCTATTTCGAGCGCGCAGGCCGCTGCCCTTGTGACGCAGGCTCCGCATGCGCTCTCGCGGAAGCCGGACCGCATGCTAAAAACGGCTCCCTCCGATCGGGCGACCGGCCCCGACTATTGCTCCAATGCGCTAGAGGCGATCGGCAACACCCCGCTTATCAAGCTCAACAAGGTCACCGACGGTGCCGGTTGCTTGGTCCTCGCGAAGGTCGAGTATATGAATCCCGGAGGGAGCGTCAAAGATCGCCCTGCGGTGGCCATGTTGGAGGCCGCGGAACGCTCCGGGCACCTCAAGCCCGGTGGCACGATCGTGGAGCCGACGAGCGGAAACACCGGATCGGGGCTCGCGATGGCAGCCGCGATACGCGGCTATCGCTGCATCCTCGTGATGCCCGATAAGATGGCGAAGGAAAAGATCGATCTGATCCGGGCCTACGGGGCCGAAGTCGTAGTGACGCCGAGCAACGTCCCGACCGACTCCGCCGAATCCTATTACGGCGTCGCCAATCGGCTCGCTTCCGAAATCCCGGGCGCGTTCCAGCCCAATCAATTTCACAACCACGAAAATCCCGAAGCCCACTACCACTCGACGGGGCCCGAAATTTGGGAGCAGACGCGCGGGCAGATCACCCATTTCGTCGCGGGTATCGGCACCGGCGGCACCATCTCCGGGACAGCCCGCTATCTCAAAGAACGCGACCCGAACATTCACGTGATCGGCGCCGATCCTGAAGGTTCCATCTATTCCGGCGATACGCCGCGCTCGTACGCGGTTGAAGGCATCGGCATGAGCTATTTGCCCGACACCGTCGATCTCAAAGTCATCGACGAAATGGTGCGCGTCTCCGACCGCGAGTCGTTCCTTATGGCCCGCCGCATCACGCGCGAGGAGGGCCTTCTGGTCGGTGGATCCTCGGGCACGGCCGCGGTCGCCGCGATCAAACTCGCAAAGACGCTGCCGAACGATGCGATCGTCGTGGTGCTGTTCCCCGATTCGGGCCGCGGCTATATGTCCAAGATCTTCAACGACGAATGGATGATCGCCAACGGTTTCCTCTCCGAGGGAAAGCGCCTCGCCATGGTCGGCGACGTGCTGCGCGGCAAGACGCCGTTGCCGCCCCTGATCACCGTCACGACCCACGACACCGTGCGAACCGCGCTCGATCTGCTGCGTAAATACGAAATCTCGCAGATCCCGGTGATGAGCGGAGCCGACATCGTCGGGAGCATCAACGACGTCGGCGTCATGCAGGCCGTGTTCGACCAAGCCGACATCCTGCACAAGCCCGTGAGCGAGGTGATGGGCCGCGCCTTCCCCTCCCTCGAGCAACATGAAGAGATCGATAAAGCCTACAAATTGCTCACCCTTGCGAACTCTGCGATCGTCGTCACCGACGACGGCGAACCCATCGGCGTGGTGACGCGGCAAGACATCATCAGCTTCCTCTCTACCTCCTCGGAGACTCCGTGAAATTCAGCACCAGAGCGATCCACGCCGGCCAGGGCGCCGACCCCACGACCGGCGCCACCATCGTGCCGATCTATCAAACGTCGACGTACACGCAGGATGCCGTCGGCGAACACAAAGGCTTCGACTACAGCCGCACCGTTAACCCGACGCGTAGCGCGCTCGAAGCGCAGCTTGCCTCGCTCGAGGACGCTCGATTCGGAAGCGCGTTTGCGAGCGGGATGGCGGCCACGGCGGCGGTCCTCAATACGCTCAGTGCCGGCGATCACGCCGTCGTGACCGACGATCTGTACGGCGGGACCTATCGGCTCTTCTCGCGCGTGCTCTCCCGTTACGGTATCGATTTCACCTACGTCGACATGAGCGATCTCGACGCGGTACGGGCGGCCGTCAAACCGAACACCAAAATGTTTTGGATCGAGACGCCGACTAACCCCCTACTGAAACTCATCGATATCGAGGCGATCTGCGCGCTGCGCGGCCAAGCCGTCGTCGTCGTCGATAATACGTTTGCTTCGCCGTACTTTCAGCAACCGCTGAGCCTTGGTGCCGATATCGTCGTGCACTCCACTACGAAGTACATCGGCGGGCACAGCGACGTTGTCGGTGGTGCCGCGCTCACGAACGATCGCGATCTCTACGACGTGATCAAGTTCCATCAGAACGCGGTCGGCGGAGTCCCGGGCCCGCACGACGCGTGGCTTACGATGCGCGGCGCCAAAACGCTCGCGCTGCGGATGCGCGAACACGCGCGCAACGCTCAAGCCGTCGCGGAGTTTCTGGAGGCGCACGACGACGTCGCGCGCGTCTATTACCCCGGCCTCGCTTCGCACCCGCAGCACGCGCTCGCGAAGCGCCAGATGAGCGGTTTCGGCGGCATGGTCTCATTCGTTCTCACCGGCCCGCAAGAACGCGCCCTCGATTTTGCCAACCGCCTGCAATATTTCAGCTTGGCCGAAAGCCTCGGCGGCGTGGAATCGCTGATCTGCCATCCCGCGCGCATGACGCACGGATCGATCCCGAAAGAGGATCGCGAACGCCGCGGCGTTACCGACGGGCTGCTGCGCCTCTCGGTCGGCATCGAAGACCTCGACGATTTGCTCGACGATCTTCGTACCGCCCTGGCCGCCACGCCGATGCCGGCCGGCGTTTCGTAGCCGCCTCCGGACTAGGGCTCGTTGGTGGGATAGAGCGTCGCCGAGACGTCGAGCAAGGCTGCTTTGGCGTCCTGCGCGTCGATCTCGCCCAAACGTCCGGCAAGGGCGAGAATTACGCCGCGCTGGCCGTCGGCCCACACCACGTCAAACTGCTTCTCGGTCGTAAACCCCGAGCCGAACGTCGTATCGACGAAATACGCCGGCATGCCGTTCTTC
>DAHUXY010000088.1 GCA_027315505.1 Vulcanimicrobiota bacterium
ACGACGAGCAGCGCATAGCCGACGTGAAACGGATAATCGGCGCGGAAGAATTCTTCGGCGAGCTCCGCGTACTCGAGCGAACGCCGCCAATCGCCGATCCATCCGTAGACGCGCGCGATCTCCACGAAGAGCAGTTCGGCATGCGAAGACGCGGCGAGTTCCAGCCGCTCGGCCTGCGCGAACCACCGGAACGCCTCCTCGTACTCGAAGCGCAGCGCGTGCACCAATCCCAGCACCTCGTACGAGAGCTGGCGAAAGTTTGGACGAGCGCGCAGCGACGGGCCGTCGGCAAGGGCTAAGGCCTCGCGAAAACAGGCTTCACTTTCGGAATGACCGCCGTGCATGCGGAACCGAAACGTCCCGAGTGCGACGCCGCGCTCGAGCAGTGCAACGCAGGCCGTGCGGTCGTCCCCGTTGTGCCGGGCGGATTCGTAACCGGCGCGCAATTGCGCGTCCGCATCCTCCCAGCGCCCGGCTCGCTGGAGGGCGCTTGCGCGCAGGCGATACAGCATCGGTTTACGCCGGTAGGCTTCCTCCGGGACCAATGCGAGCAGCTCCAGCAATCGTCGATAGCGATCGGTGAAGCGAATCGCCACGATCGCCTCTTGCACGTATTCGACGATCTCCACCAGGTCCCCGGCTTCGATGACTTGCTCCAACGCGCCGAGTTTGTCGCCACGTTCGCGCAGCAGGGCCGCATAGCGGCGACGAACCTCCCGTTCGCGTTCGGGCTGCTCGCGCTTCATCCGCGCGAGGAGAAAGTCGCGAAAGAGCTGGTGCAGATGCCAGGCCCCATCGTCGGCTTGTCGCAGGTAGAGCGCGCGCTCCGCCAGCCGCGCCAGGATCGCGAGGCCGTCGCTGCGCTCCAAAAGATAATTGACCGTCGTCTCGTCGAGCATCGCGGGAACCGCGAGGGCGCCGAGCATTTCGCGCACGTCCGGGTCGAGCGCCGCCACCACCTCTTCAGCCAGAAACGGAAAGACCGCTTCGCCCGCTGCCGGAAAGGCGCCGTTCAATGCGAGGACGCGCTCTTTTGCAAGCGTTGCGGTGAGGTGCACCGCAATCGCCCAGCCCTCCGTGCGAGCAATCAGGACGTCGGCGAGCGCGCGATCCGCAACCATCTGCTCGGCTTCCTCGGGCCGGAACCGCAAGGCGTCCTCGCCGATTTCGAGCAGCCGTCCCACGTTGCGCAGCTTCGCGAGCGGTGCGAAGCTCAGGCGCCGCCGCGAACCGAACGCAACGTGAACGCGCAACGGCAACGACTGCAGCAACGCGGTGAGAAACGCTACCGCACCTTCGTCGTCGATCGCCGCATCGGCATCGTCGACGAACAGCACGAGGTGCGCGCCGGACTCCTCGGTGAGCACGTAGAGTTCGTTGGCGACGGCCCGCGCGTAGGCACGCGGGTCTTCCATGCGCTCGTTCAGCAGTCCGCGAACGGTGCCACCGAAATCCGGGAAGGCTCGCGCGCATGCAAGCACGACGCCTTCGACCAGCTCGGTGAGCGTCGCTTCGTGGGCGACCAGCGTCAGCCAGGCGGTGTGCGCCTCGCCGGCGAGCGCTTCGAGCCACGCTAGCAGCAGGGTCGTCTTGCCGTAGCCGCCCGCGCCGGTGACCGTTGCGACCGGGAGCTGCAGCAGTCTGTTCCACTGCGAATTCAAACGCGCTCGTCGCACCGTCCCGACCCCACCCTGGGGCGGCATCGAGCGAGCGAGCGGTACCGGTAGCCGGTCGGCGCCACGTTGTCCTTGGGTCATGAGCGAGAGTGCCAGAACGCTCGTCGTACCGTACCTCCGTACTTCAGAGGTTACACGAGCAAGCGCGCGGGCGGCGTTCCTCCGTGAATCCAGACGGATGACTATTCATCAATAGCCGTGGCCGGGTAGATTGGCGACCGGAAAGCTTCTAGCCCCCGCTAGTCTTGGCCTCGCCGTCGCAGCCCCGTTGCCCGGCTGGGCAACGGGACGGTCGATCGTCCTAACGAACAGCGTGGACACGGGCGATGGTTTAAGGAATCACTTCACAATTTTTGGGAGAGAAAACTGTGAGATACATGATGATTTTTGGCCTCATTTCCATGCTGTGCGCGTCCTGCATCGGCTATAGCCCGGCAGCGACGTCAGCGCCGGTGCCGACGTATCTTGCCCTTGGCGATTCACTCGCGTACGGCATGCAAATCGGCCATCTCAAACAAGAAATCGCCGCAGGCAACGTAACGGCCTCGAGCTTCAATACCGGCTACGTCAATCTCCTCGCCCAGAAGCTCGATACCACAACCCCGGGGCTGCGCGTCGTTGATTTGGGTTGTCCGGCCGAAACGTCGTCGTCATTCATTCAAGGGCCCTGCGGTTTCGCAACCACCGGCAAACCCTTCGGCCACACGCCGCTACCCATGCACGTTCGGTACAACGGGGCTCAGCTCACGGCGGCACTCGGCTATCTACGCAACAATCACGACGACGTGCGGCTGATTACGCTCGATTTAGGGATAAACGACCTGCGTGCGATCGAACTCAAATGCACGGACGAGTTGACGTTTGAAACCTGTTTGCAGAACGGTTGGCCGGCTGCCTCAAAGACGCTGGAGAGCAATCTCCATTCCATTTTGAGTCAATTGCGTTACGCGGCGCCGAAGACGAAAATACTCGTGATGACCTATTATAATTGGCTCGCCGTAGCCCACCCTCGTTCCAATCAGCAAGTCAAAGAGCTGAATGGCATTATCACCAAAGAGGCGAGCGCGTTCAACGCCGGCACCGTTCACGTCTTCTCGTCATTCAACGCCGCACCCGGCGGAAACGCCACGTTGTGTAGGTTGTCCCTCATCTGCGGCCCCACCAAGGACCTGCATCCGACGAAGGCCGGTTACGCACGTATCGCGCAACTCTTCGAGCAACAGTTATAAAAAACGCGGGCCGGCGGAGCATTCTCGCCGGCCCGCGATGGTTTTATGCGATTTCGAAGAGTCCCGCCGCGCCCATGCCGCCGCCGATGCACATCGTGACGACGACGTATTTGACGCCGCGGCGCTTGCCTTCGATCAACGCATGCATCGTCATGCGCGCGCCGCTCATGCCGTAGGGGTGGCCGATCGAAATCGCGCCGCCGTCCACGTTAAAGCGATCGTTGGGGATCCCTAACGTATCGCGGCAGTAGACCGTCTGTACCGCGAATGCTTCGTTCAACTCCCACAGGCCGATGTCGTCGATCTTGAGGCCGTTTCGCTTGAGCAGTTCAGGCACGGCGAACACCGGTCCGATGCCCATCTCGCCCGGTTCGCATCCGGCGACGACGAACCCGCGATAGATGCCCAGCGGTTCGAGGCCGCGTTGCTCCGCAAGCTTGCGATCCATGATCACCATGGCCGCACCGCCGTCGGAGAGCTGCGAGGAGTTGCCGGCCGTGATCGTCGTCTCTTTTACGCCGGGAACGGCGCCTTTGAGCGAGGAGAGGCCTTCGAGCGTGGTATCCGCCCGATTGCCCTCGTCCTTCTTCAAAACGACGTGCTCTTCGGTAACGACACCGGTCTCTTTATCCTGATTGTATTTCCAGGATGGCAGCGCGACGATCTCCGCGTCGAAGCGTCCCGCGGCCTGCGCCGCGGCCGTACGCTGCTGGCTTTGAAACGCGTACTCGTCCTGCCGTTCCCGCGAGACCTTGTACTTCTTCGCGACGTCGTCGGCGGTGTACAGCATCGGCATGTAGATGTCGGGCGTATGGCGCAGCAGCCACTCGTCCGTGTAGTGCGTCATGTTGATGTTGTTCTGTACCAGCGAGATCGATTCGACGCCGCCTGCGACCACGACGTTCGAGCCGTCGACGATCACGCGTTTGGCGGCAGATGCTACGGCATCCAACCCCGACGCGCAGAAGCGGCTGACGGTCTGCCCCGAAACGCTGACCGGGCAGCCGGCGCGCAGCGCGGCCGTGCGCCCGATGTTGTTACCGGTCGATCCCTCGGGGAGCCCCGACCCGACGACGACGTCGTCGATCTCGGCCGGATCGATGCCGGCCCGTTCGATCGCGTGCCGTACGGCGTGGCCGACGAGCGTGGCTCCGGATGTTTGATTGAATGCGCCGCGAAATGCCTTACCGATGGGCGTCCGCGCCGCCGAGACGATAACCGCCTCACGCATTGACTAACTCCTTTTGATACGTAGCGAACGTGCCGTTGTTCTTGGCGATCCGTTCCAGCAGAGGCGCGGGCTTCCAACCGAATTTCACGATCGTGTCATAGACGTGTTTGACTCCGACTTCATCCGCATACCACATCGGGCCGCCGTGGTGCGGCGGGAAGCCGTATCCGTACACGTAGACGATGTCGATGTCGCCCGGCCGCAGCGCGACGCCCTCTTCGAGCAGATACGCGCCCCGATTGATCAATGCGAACGTTAAGCGCTGCAGGATCTCTTCATCGCTCACTTCGCGCGGATTGATGCCGGCCTTCGCCGCTTCGTCCGCAAAGAGCGCTTCGATCTCGGGATCGGGGATCGGCTCGCGGCCTTTGCCGACGGCTTTATCGTACTTGAAGTATCCGGCCATCGTTTTCTGGCCCAAGCGCTTCATCTCGACCAGGCGATCGATCACGTTGGTGCGGCCGCTCGCAATATCCGGGCGCGCCTTGCCGATATGCCAAGCGACGTCGATGCCCGAAAGATCGCCCATCGCAAACGGTCCCATCGGGAAGCCGAACGCCTTGGCGACGCGGTCGATGCGCGCGGGTGAGACGCCCTCCTCGGCGAGCGCTCCCGCGGCCCCGGCATAATCGAACACCATGCGGTTGCCGATGAAGCCGAAGGCGTTGGTCGAAAGCACGGCGGTTTTGCGCAGCGTCTTGCCGAGTTTGAACGCCGTTGCCAGCGTCTGCGGCGAGGTCGCCTTGCCGCGGACGATTTCGAGCAGCGGCATGATGTTGGCCGGCACGAAGAAATGCAGCCCGACGAACTTGTCGGGACGCTTGGTCACCGCGGCCATCTCGTCGATATCCAGCGTGGATGTGTTGGATGCCAGGATCCCTTCGGGTTTCACGATCGCGTCGAGTTTCTTAAAGACGTCTTTCTTGACGTCCATATTTTCGAACACGGCCTCGATCACGACGTCGGCATCCGCAAGTTCCTCCCACTCGTGCGTAAAGACGATCGACTGACCGCGCTTCCACGCCTCTTCTTGGGACATCTTCCCTTTTTGCACTTGGTACATGAACATGCCGAAGACGGTCTGCTTGGCCTTATCGACCGCTTCTTCGTTCGAATCGACGACCACGCAGGGAATGCCCGCGTTGGCAAACGTGATGGCGATGCCGGATCCCATCGTGCCAGCGCCGATGACGCCGGCCTTTTTGATGTCCAACGGCTCGGCGGCGGGGAGACCGGGGATCTTGTTCAATTCGCGCTCGGCGAAGAAGACGTGACGAAGCGCCGCGGAGGGCTCGGAACGCACGAGTTCTTCGAACAACCGCGCCTCACGCGCGATGCCGAATTCGAACGGAAGCGTCACCGCCGCTTCGACGGCGTCGATCAGCTTGTGCGCGGCAAAGCCGCCATTGTTCTCGGGCGGCACCATTTTGTGGGCCTGCGAGACGATAAACGGCGCGGCTTGCATACTGATGCCCTTGCCGATGATCGCTTTGCGTTGCGAGAGGCGACGCTTGGGCTCGGAGGCGGCGACTCGTCGGGCGAGGGCGACGGCCGCGTCGACGACGTTCGACTCCACGACCTCGTCGAGAATGCCGCTCTCTTTGGCCTTTGGCGCGGGGTGCGTCGAGCCTTTGAGCATCACTTCGAGCGCCGCTTGCGCGCCGATCAGACGCGGCAGACGCTGCGTGCCGCCGGCCCCCGGCAAAAGACCGAGCTTGATTTCGGGGAGCCCGACTTTCGATGTTGCGGTCGCAACGCGATAGTCGCAGGCCAGCGAGAGTTCGAGCCCGCCGCCCAGCGCATTGCCGTCGATCGCGGCGACGTACGTTTTCGCGCTGCGTTCGACCGCAGCGATGACGTCGCGAACCGTCTTTGTTTCGGGCGTCGGCTCGGTCGCGAAATCGTTGACGTCCGCGCCGCCGGAGAAATTCTTGTTGACGCCGGTGATGACGATCGCCGTGACTGCGGCGTCGCTCTCGGCCGTTTCGACGGCCGAGAGCAGTTGGGCCGAAAACGCGAACGAGAGCGCGTTTACCGGCGGATTGTCGAGAGTGAGGATGCGAACGCCGTCGCG
>DAHUXY010000091.1 GCA_027315505.1 Vulcanimicrobiota bacterium
ATTGACGTTGATATGGCGCTAAAGCTGGGCACGAGTGCTGACGCGCTCGTCGGGATCGACGAGCGCGGCCTGGTGGTCTTCTGGAACGACGGGGCCGCCAAGATGCTCGGTCGCGATGCGCGGCAGGCGATCGGCCGCCCCTGCCACGATGTCTTACAGGGGCTGAATCCGGCCGGCGGGCCGTTGTGCGGTCCGAATTGTCCCATCCGCGAGAGTTGCCGAAAGCTGCACGCACCCCGCCGGTTCGAGATGGTCGCCCGGGACCACAGCGGCACGGAATTATGGCTCGAAGTTACGACGGTGATCGTGTTCGACGGCGACCACCCCGTCACGCTCCACCTCTTGGCGGAAAGCGTGGCGGCCCGGCGACTCACCGATCTGGTCGAATCGGCCATGCGCCGCACCACCCGGGCGGAACCGGCCGCCCAGGATTTCGCCCTGACCCGGCGCGAGCTCGATGTCCTTGCGATGCTGGCCGAGGGGCTACGGACGCCGCACATCGCCAAGCGACTCCAGCTTGCCGAAACCACCGTGCGCAGCCACATCCAGAATCTTCTTCTGAAGCTCGACGTCCACTCGCGTGCCGAAGCCATCGTGGTCGGCGTCAAAAACGGCCTCGTGCATTTGCATTAGAAAACCACTACGCGCGCCCGTGGCCGCCCCTTCATCGATGGGCTACCGTTAATTCGAGCGAACGTTCGATAGAACGAGCTTGAATGGCGGAGACGTGCAGTCATACGATCGTCGTTTCGAAGACATCCTGGACAGTACCGAGGATCTCTTCGCTGAAAAAGGCTTTCACGCCACGAGCATGCGCGATATCGCGCACGCCGCAGAGATGAGCATCGCCGGGCTCTACTACTATCTACCCAGCAAGCAGGCGGCGCTCTGTTTAGTCTGCACGCGCATTTTCGACCGGCTCGACGCCGCCGCACACGAGCTGCACGGCATCGCCGATCCCGCGGAGCGGCTCCGCGCCTTCGTGCGCGCGCACCTAGCCTATATGCTACGCAACGACGATGCATATCGGGTGCTGCTCCACGACATGGACGCACTCGACGGCGAGTACGGCGATCGGATGCGGTTACGCAAGCGGCGCTATTTTTCGCTCGCGGCCGATCTCGTAAGCCGGCTGGACGTACACTCGGCCTTCGTCTCGCCACGCATCGCGGCCGGCGCGCTCTTCGGCATGCTCAATTGGGCACCCACGTGGTATCGGCGCGGCGTGGATGGCGCCATCGACACCGTGGCCGATACTATCCTGGCCATCTTCCTCGGCGGCATCTCCGCTATCGCCTCCCCATTGGAGGTGCGCTCGTGAGCGATCGTATCGAATCGCGTATTGAAGGCCGCCTCGGGCGCATCTGCTTGCGCGCCGGAGCGCTCAATATCTTGACCCGGGAGGATCTCCACGACCTCGCTCGCGCGATCGGCACTCTCGAAAGCTGCGCGGTCGTCCTTCTCGAAGCGCGGGGCGAACGAGCCTTTTGCGCCGGCGTCGACATCGCGGACCATCTCCCCGATCGTGCGCCCGCCATGCTCGAAACGTTTCACGTCGCGGCGCGCGCCTTTCGTAACGCCGCGCCCGTCATCGTTTGTGCCGTCAACGGCCCTGCCCTCGGGGGCGGATTCGAACTGATGTTGCTCGCGGATTTGGCCATCTGCTCGACGCGAGCCACGTTTTCGCTTCCCGAAGTGGAGCTTGCAGCGCTTCCTCCGGTCGCATGCGCGCTACTGCCGCGCCTCGTCGGCGAACGCCGGGCACTCGCTCTCATCGTGGGCGGCCAACGTCTGGACGCGGCGGCCGCGCGCGAATGGGGCCTGGTCTGCGATATCGTCGAGCCCGCCGCGCTCGCGGAGCGTGCTCAGACGCTCTGCGAGCGGCTCCTTTCGTATTCCCACGACGCACTGCGCGCCTGTAAGCGCGCGACCCGCGCGGGCGATATGGAGAGCGCGATGCGTACGTACGCCGAGGAGTTGCTTCCCACCGCCGATGCCGCCGAGGGCATCGTCGCATTTCTCGAAAAGCGCCCGCCGCTGTGGGCCCACACCCGTCACTCCATGGAGGCCTCACCATGACCATCGAAACGCCGGAACCGGCGCAGACACAGAGCGACGTTCTCTACGACGTCAACGATCGGGTCGCGACGATTACGTTCAATCGTCCGCATGCCTACAATGCCTATACGACCGATACGCTCGCCCGTCTGCACGAGGCATTTCGTCGCGCGATGTGGGACGATGAAGTCGGCGTCGTCGTCCTGACGGGTGCCGGCCGAAGCGCGTTTTGCACCGGCGGCGACGTCAAGGAGTATGCGGAATACTATGTCGCGCACCCGGAGCAGTTCCGGAAATACATGGTACGCTTTCAAGATTGCTTGGATGCCATCCGTCAAATGGGCAAACCAACGATCGCGCGGCTCAATGGAATGGCCGTCGGGGGCGGCAACGAATTTAACATGGCCTGCGACCTTGCGGTCGCAGCCGATCACATAACAATCCGTCAAGTCGGTGCACGGGTCGGCAGCGTCGCCGCCGGCGGCGGAACGCAATGGCTGCCGATCATGGTCGGTGACCGGCGCGCGCGGGAAATGCTGTTCTTGTGCGAACCGATCGGCGCCGCACAAGCGCTCGATTGGGGGCTCGTCAACCGCGTCGTCCCTTACGACGACCTCGATGCGACCGTTCGCGAGATGTCCGACAAGCTCTTAGAGAAATTCCCGGATTGTCTGAGCTATACGCAGTGCCAGGTCAACTACTGGAAAGATCAAGCCTGGTACGCGACCATCGGACATGCGCGCGAGTGGCTCGCGCTGCATTTTGCACACGAAGAGACGGCCGAAGGCATGCGCGCATTCGTCGACAAACGCAAACCGGATTATGCCGGGCTTCGCCGCCGGAGGCACGCATGAAAGCAGCGGTCTTCTACGGGTCGCACCGGCCGCTCGCGCTCGAAGAGCGCGCGATGCCCGTCGCCGGCCCGGGCGAGATCGTGGTGAAGGTCGCAGCCTGCGGCCTCTGCCATACGGACCTTCACTATATCGATCACGACGTTCCCACGTTCGCACCGCCGCCGCTCGTCCTCGGCCACGAAGCCTCGGGCACGATCTACGAGCTAGGCCCGAATGTGGCGGATTGGCACCTCGGCGATCGCGTGTTGATTCCCGCCGTGCTCTCCTGCGGCCGCTGCGAAGCCTGCCGCCGCGGGCGTGAAAATATCTGCGAACACGGCGTGATGCTCGGCAACCACATCGACGGCGCCTACGCCGAATACATACGCGTGCCGTCGAAAGACGTACTCGCGCTTCCGCCGGATTTGCCGCTCGAGGAGGCGTGCCTCATCGCCGACGCGGTCTCTACGCCCTATCACGCCGTCGTGAACCGCGGTGAAGTACGGCCCGGTCAGCGCGTCGTCGTCTTCGGATGCGGCGGCGTCGGCATCAACGTCGTCCAGGTCGCCGTCGCGGCCGGTGCCGACGTCTGGGCCGTCGACGTGAAGCAACAACGCCTCGCGTACGCGGAGCAATTCGGCGCGGCGCATCTCATCGACGCTTCCGGTATCCCCGACGTGGCGAAGGCGATTCGGCGGGAAACGGGCGGCGGGGTCGATGTGGCATTCGAAGCGATCGGCAACCCCGCTACAATTCGTCAGGCACTCGAAAGCCTGCACCGCGGCGGCCGGCTGGTCGTCGTCGGCTTCAGCGCGCAGCCCGCGGAGCTGCCGGTAGGAAAAATCATGTTCGCCGAGCTCGATATTCGCGGATCGCTCGGGTGCCGGCCGGTCGACTATCCCCGCATCATCGAGCTTGCCCGTTCGGGAAAGATACGCGTCGCGCCGCTGGTTACCGAGCGCGTCTCTCTGGGCGAGATCAACCACGGTCTCGATGCGCTACGCGAAGGACGCGGTCTCCGTACGATCGTCGTCCCGTCTATGTAGAGGATCGCATATGCATACGCCGGTACTCCAGGAATCTCTGGAAGAACTCGTCGAGCGATGCACGCAAGCCGTCGAAACGCCGGGTTTCGCCGAAGCGGAAGCGTGGAAACGCGAGGTTCCGGGGCGCGCGCTCGCCGGTTGCTTCCCGGTATATTCACCGGTCGAACTCTTTCATGCGGCGGGAATGCTACCGGTCGGGCTAGCCGGCGGTGGAAATCGGATGGAAATCGCGCATGCCGATTCACGGTTTCAGTCCTTCGTCTGCTCGATCGTCAAGAGTACGCTCGAACAAGGCATGACCGGCGTGCTCTCGTCCTTCGATGCGCTGATTTTTCACTCGATCTGCGACCCGGCGCGCAATCTTGCCAGCGTCTATGCCCGCAACTTCCCCGATCAAAAAGTCGAGTACATCCACTTTCCTCAGAATCTCGGCGCGCCGGAGGCGACGGGGTATTTGGCGCGTGAGTACGAGCGAGTAGTCGTCTCGATGTCTGAATTGACCGGTCGCGCGGTTTCGTTCGACGATGTGCGCGCGAGCATTTCCATCTACAACCAGGTACGCTCCGTCATTCGCGATTTGTATGCGATTCGCAGCGACACGCCGCACCTGCTCAAGACGCGGGAGCTTTACCCGCTCGTGCGCTACGGACATCTGGTACCGCCCGAACGGCACCTCGAGGTGCTGCTGCGCGCGCGAGCAATGATCTTGGCGCGCGAGGGACGGCCCAAAGATCGCATCCGGGCTCTCCTCGCCGGCTCGTTTTGCGAGCAACCTCCGCTCGATCTCATCGCCGCCATCGAAGACGCCGGTTGCTACCTCGTGGACGACGACTTCCTGCAGGGGCGCCGGTGGTTCACTCGCGATGTCGACGCGGAAGCGGACGACCCATATTACGCGCTCGCCGACGCCTACGCGAACCGGAGCGTCCCCTGTGCGGTCAAACACGACATTCGCACCTCGAAAGCCGATGCGCTGGTCGAGCGCGCACGAGCGCATCGCGCCGACGCCGTCATCGTCCTCTGCGCGAAGTTCTGCGAACCGGCGCTGTTCGAATATCCGCTCTACCGCAAAGCGCTTCAGGCCGCAGCGCTTCCCCACATTGCGCTTGAGTTCGAAGAGAAGATGTGGGTTTTCGATCGTATCAAGACGGAGATCGAGACCTTCGTCGAGTCGCTGCTATTCAGCTAGGAGGCACGCGTCATGGCAGATCTTCAGTACCAAGGGCATCTGCACACTCTGCAAAAAGAATTGATGGCGGAGTACTATGCCAGCCTGACGGCTTCGGCCGAAGGCAGCGGCGTGCCGGCCGCCTATCTTCTCATCGGCGGCAACCCGGTCGAGTTACTGCGCGCCTTCGATATCCTGCCTGTCTTTCCCGAAGTCAATGCCTTGCAGTTGGCCGTACGCAAACAGTCGTTGCCGCACATCCAGGCCGCCGAATTCATGGGGTACTCATCGGATAACTGCGCGTACGTGAAGGCGGATATCGGCATGTATTTCGCCGGTCGCAAGACGCCGTTCGCGACGATCCCGGAGCCAACGTTGCTCCTCTGCAACTACGTCGGCTGTAACGTCTATTTAGATTGGTTCGGGCATCTCTCGGAATACACGGGGCGCCCGGCCTTCCAACTGGACATCCCGTTCATACGGACGCGCTCCGGCACGCCGTCCCGCGATGACATCGTTTACGTTCTCCGCCAGCTCGAGCGCTTGGTAGAACTCTGCGAAGAGATCACCGGCAAGCGGCTCGACTGGGACCGCCTGCGCGAAGCGGTGCGCCTCTCATCGGAAACCGGCGCGCTCTGGTCGAAAATCAAGCACCTCACCAAGAGCGCCCCCGCGCCCTACGACGCCTACTTCGATTCGGTCACGATGATGGCGCCGCTCTATTGCCTGCGCGGCACGCCGCAGGGGCTCCGCTTCTTTGAAACGGCATATGCGGAGTTGGCCGAGAAAGCTGCGGCCGGCGTCGGACCGCTCGAAACCGAACGTTTCCGGTACGTCATCGAAGGGCCGCCTCCGTGGCCCCACTTACGAACCTTCAGGGATATGTTCTCGCGCTGGAACGCGGTTGCGGTCGCATCGACGTACTCCACGGTCGGTGGACTCTGGGAGTTCGGCTTCGTTCACGATCCCGACCATCCGCTGGAGTCGATCGCACGACATCTGCTCGAATGGAACCTCACCAATCGCAACTTTCTCCAGCGCTACGCACAAATCGAGCGGTATCTCGAGGAATGGAACGCCTCCGCCCTGGTCATTCACTCGGTCAAGAGCTGCCGATTGTTCTCGGCGGGCCAAGGCGATATGCGCGAGTATTTCACCAATCGCGGCATCCCAACGCTTCTCGTCGAGTCGGATCTCGAAGACCCACGCTATTTTTCCGAAGCGCAGATGCGCAATCGCATCGACGCCTTTTTCGAATCGGTGGGGCACCGCACGGCAGTGCAAGGAGCCGGCTCATGAGGTATTTTTCCGGAGTCGACGTCGGGTCCACACAAACGAAATGCGTCATCATCGACGAACGGCGGGAGATCGTTGCGCGTGCCTTGATCGACACAGGGGCGAACATCATCCGCGCTGGAGACCGCGGTTTCGCCGCGGCGCTCGATGCCGCGACGATTTCGCGCGAGAGCGTCGTCTGCGTGGCCGGTACCGGTTACGGCCGGTTCAAAGTCTCCTTCGGCGATCTTCAGATTACGGAAATTACTTGCCACGCCAAGGGCGCATGCCTACTGTTTCCCGGAACGACCACGGTCATCGATATGGGCGGACAAGATGCAAAAGCAATCAGCGTCCATAACGGTGAGGTCGCCGATTTCGTCATGAACGATAAATGCGCCGCCGGAACGGGACGCTTTCTATCCACCGCCGCGGAAGCTCTGGACTTGCAGCTCGACGAGATCGGCGAAATATCGCTGCGTGCGCGCAACCCCGTACGTCTATCCACCGTCTGTACGGTCTTCGTCGAATCGGACATCATGTCGTATGTAGCGCAAGGGAAGAAAATCGAAGACATCTTAGGCGGGATCCATAGCGCGATAGCGGCACGCACGATTGCGCTCGCGCGACGCGTCGGTTTGAAACCGGAATACACGTTTACCGGCGGGGTCTCGCGCAACGTCGGTATGGTGAACATGCTCGAAGAAAAGCTCGGCCATCACCTCAACGTCTGCGCGGACTCTCACTATATGGGCGCGATCGGCGCCGCACTCTTCGCGCGAGAGCACGCACAGGCTGCACTAGCAGGATGATCGGAGGACACGTCATGGATATCATAGCAGGCGTCGATCTCGGCACCAGAAGCACCAAGGTCGTACTGCTCGATCGCAGCGGCGAAGTTCTGGGAACGAGCGTCATGCGGACGCGCCCGCCGCTTCCCGAACTCGTCGACCGCGCGATCGATGCGGCGTTGAAGAGCGGCGGTGCCAGCCTCGCAAACGTGCGATATATTGCGACCACCGGCTTCGGGCGCTCGAGTTACCCGGAACGGGACCTGCAGTTGACCGACGTTACCGCGGCGGCGTACGGCGCCGTTCGTCTCTTTCCGCAGACGCGCTGCGTCGTCGACATCGGGGCGCAAAGCTCGCGAGCGATCGCTATCGAGCCGGGCGGAAGGGTGCGTGAATTCAAGTCGAACGATAAGTGCGCGGCGGGAGCCGGTGGATTTGTCGAACGCGCGGCGCGATATTTGGAGACAACCCTCGAAGAGGTCGGGAACCTCTCGCTCGCGGCCGACGGTGCCGTCACCATATCGAGTGTCTGCGCGGTACTCGCCGAATCCGAGATCATCAATCACGTGAGCCAGGGAGAGAGTACCGAAAATATCCTGCGCGGGGTACATAACTCGCTTGCCGAACGAGCCGTCTTACTGCTCAAGCGGGTCGGCATCGAAAGCGAGGTCACGCTGGTCGGCGGCATGGGCCGCCAGGCGGGAATGGTACTCGCGCTCGAAGAGGCTCTCGGGGTGCCGGTAAACGTGGCTCCGGAACCGGAGATAGCGAGCGCCTTGGGTGCCGCACTCCTGGGTAAGCGGCGCTTTGAAAAGGCGGTGGCCTAATGGCGGCGCTCGATTCGCTTCGTGCCGAACACGCACTCATTCTAGAGATCGTAGGCAGCCTAGAAGAGCGCACCCATGCATCCGCGGACGGCCGGCTACCGCACGAGTACGTTCGGGCGATGCTGGACTTTCTGCGCATCTACGTCGATACCAATCACCATGGCAAAGAGGAGCGCGTGCTCTTCGCGCACATTGACGGGGATCCGTTTCTCAAGACCGTGTCGAATGTATTGATCGAAGACCACCGTGAAGGGAGCGCACTCGTTGACGCCATCGAGTGCGCGCTCCTAGAGGGTCGGCCCGTCGCTCGCGAGGTCGAAACGTACGCCGCATTCATTCGCCTCCACATTCAGCGCGAGAACGACATGATTTTCGAACTGGCCGAGTCCGCACTCGACGCGCACGCAACCTCAGCCATGCAATCGGAGTTCCTCGCCATCGAATCCGAGGCCCTAGGTATCGGCGGCGCCGACCGGCTTCTCGCAGCGCTCGTTGCAACGGGGGCCGGAGGCCCCGGATGAAGCCGTCCTCGCAGCATCAGGATTTGGCCGGGCTCGATTCCGCGGACCGATAGAGGACGAGCGTGTCCGCGACGCACACAGGCTTTGCCGAACCCTCGGCTTCAAGGGTGACGCGCTTCTTCACCAAGAGACCGCCGTCGACGTCGGTTGCCTGCGTGGTCATAAAGCGAGCGCGGATACGGCTTCCGGCCATGACGGGCGCGGGGAAACGCACTCGGTCGAGCCAATAGTTGATGACCGGACCAACGCCTCGCACGTCGAAGTGCTCGTGCCACAACGGTGCGATGAGCGCGAGTACCAGATACCCGTGCGCGATGGTCGCGCCATACTCTCCGGCGTGCGCGCGCGCTACGTCGACGTGAATCCACTGGGCGTCGCCGGTACAGGCAGCGAACGCGTCGATGCGCGATTGCTCGACGGCGAGCCAAGCGGTGGGAGGGAAATCGGCGCCGACCATGGCGCGCAGCCCCTCGAAACCGACGATGATCTGCTGAGACACAAAACCTCCCGCTAGGAGAACACGATGGCAGCCCGATCGATTATCGAACCGTTTCGCATCAAGAGCGTCGAACCCATTCGCATGACGACCCGCGAGGAACGCGAGCGTTATCTCGCGGAGGCGGCGTATAACGCATTTCTACTCCGCGCGGAACACGTGCTTATCGACCTCCTCACCGACAGCGGCACGGGGGCGATGAGCTCCGAGCAGTGGGCCTCGATCATGCGCGGCGACGAGTCCTATGCGGGGGCAACGTCCTTTTACCATTTTGAAGCGGTCATCCACGACGTTTTCGGCTTCCGTTACGTGTTGCCGACCCATCAGGGCCGAGCCGCCGAACGCATCCTCTTCAGCACGATGTGCAAACCCGGCGACGTCGTCCCCAATAACACGCACTTCGACACGACGCGCGCAAACATCGAATACGTCGGCGCACGAGCAGTCGATCTCCCGATCCCGCAGGGCCGCCAACCTGCGACGCCGCATCCCTTCAAGGGCAACATGGATGTCGCCGCGCTGGAAGCGCTGATTGCCGATGTCGGCGCGGCTCGCGTTCCGCTCGTGATGCTCACGATCACGAATAATTCCGGGGGCGGCCAGCCCGTCTCGATGGCGAACGTCAAAGCCGTTCACGGCATTTGCCGGCACCATGGCATTCCTCTCTACATCGATGCATGCCGGTTTGCGGAGAATTGCTGGTTCATTCGCCAGCGCGAAGCCGGTTACGAAGACCGCTCGCCGCGCGAGATCGCCCGCGAACTCTTCGGCTATGCAGACGGCTGCACGATGTCGGCGAAGAAAGACGGTCTCGTCAACATCGGCGGCTTCCTAGCCTCGAACGACGAAACCCTCGCTCGGGCCGAGTCCCGTCTGCTCATTCTCACCGAAGGTTTTCCAACGTACGGCGGCCTGGCCGGGCGCGATCTCGAAGCGATGGCGACCGGCCTGCAAGAGGTCTTACACGAAGACTATCTGCGTTACCGCATTGCTTCAACCGGCTACCTAGGCCGGCGGCTCACTGAGATCGGCGTGCCGATCGTTCAGCCGCCGGGCGGCCACGCGATCTACATCGACGCGGCCGCGATGCTTGCGCACGTACCCGCCCGGATGTTTCCCGGGCAGGCGTTGGTCGCCGAACTCTATCTCGCGGGAGGCATCCGCGCCGTTGAAATAGGAAGCGTGATGTTCGGTACCACCGATCTGCAAACCGGCGAAGAGGCCACAGCACCGATGGAACTCGTACGATTGGCGATTCCGCGTCGTGTGTATACCCAGAGTCACATTGACTACGTCTGCGAGATTGTGGAAGACATCTTCGTGCAGCGCTCGCAGATCCGGGGGCTGCGCATGGTGTGGCAAGCGCCTCCGCTACGGCATTTCACCGCGCGCTTCGAACGCTAGTACCGGCCAGGGCCTCGCAAAGCGGACCTTCTCCTACGTTCCCTTATCGGCCCCGGCATAGAAGATCATCTTAAAAAGTAGTTGAGGAACGGTCGAGAGCGAGTTGGGGTTGCCGTAAGCGACATACACTTCGGCGTGTCGCAAACGCGTGTGGTAGGCCAACGAGAGATTCGAGCAGACGCCTTCGCAATTACCGCCGCCGTTCGGCACGGGCGGCATACCCAC
>DAHUXY010000100.1 GCA_027315505.1 Vulcanimicrobiota bacterium
GGCGATAAAGACGCAGTTCGGAGCGACCGACGTCTGCGTGATACCGACGACGTAGTAATCGGACTGCGAAACGTTTTGAAGGTAGATATACGCGTTGTTACTCGTGCCGGCGTCGAATTGATACGTCTCTTGCGAATGGAACGAGTCCTGATACACCTTAATCGAGAACACCTGGCCGGCATTCACGTAGATGATCGCCGCCCACTGGCCCTTGGTCAGGTCGTAGGCACCGAAGATGTACGTTCCGGCGGCGCTCCGCGTCGTCGAGCGCCCGGGGCCGTTTCCGCTGCCGTGCGCGCCGCCGACCGCGGTTGCGCCGGCGTTGAGTTCGTTGCCGTTGGTTGAGAAGACGTAATAGTCCTGATAGGTATCGCCGGCCGGCATATTCGCCGCATACCATTGCAGGGCACAGCCGACGTTAAAATTGTCGCCCAGCGCCCCTTGCGCGAAGCAGTTGGTATTGGAAACATCGATGTATGCGCCGTTTGCCGCCAAAGGATGGACGCGCGCGCGTGCCATCTTCGGCGTAACCGTGTTCAGGGTGCTCGCGCGCGGGATCTGCGGAAGACGCGAGAGCGGCACCTTCGTGCCGGGTGGAACCGCACCGACGTACTGTGAATTCGAGCTGAAAACACCGGGGACGGAGGGCAGGCCGACCGGGCGACCGACCGGAGGCATCGTCACCGTGACGGGCGGCATCGTCACGCGGACGATCGGCTCGTGCGGCGATCCGCCGCGCACCTGGGCGAACGCCGTCGCCGCCAACGCGACGAAAGCGATGAGAACGAAGAGCCAGGCTCCGCGCAAATGACGCATCAGTAGTACACCGTGTAGATCGCGTTGGAACTATAGGTGCCGGCCGGCACGCTAATCGGAACGCTAACCACGAGCGAGACGCAGTAGGTTTTTTTGAGTCCGTTGGTATCGACCAGCGTCCACATGCTGCTGTCGTCGGCGTAAACGGCGAACGGCGACGACGTCGGGTGGGGGGTCGCGAGGTAATTGTCGCGCCCGACGTCCCCGCCCGGGAAGGTCGATCCGTAAAAATCGGTCCCCAAGCCATCTTTGAGCTGCCAATACGTTTGCGTCGTATCGACGGTGACGTGATACGCGCACGGAACGGTGATGCTTTGCCCGGCCGCGACGTTTACCGTAACGAGGCTTTGATCGCTATACAACAGGGTGGCCAAGGGGTTTGGAGAGACTTCCGCCTCGACTTTTACCGCCCGCTGGCTGCCTTGCGCGACGAGCATGGAGGTTCGGTCGAAGTGCAGGCTCTCCGCATGGAAGGACGTCTTGTCCGCAGCGCCGGCGAGTGCCAGCGTACCAAAGATTCCTCCCGAGGCGGCGTTCGGCGCATGCAGATTGACGGCAAGCGGAGGGGCCACGTTGACCACGATCGTCACGCCGATCTGGTCGCGCTGCTGAACGAAGAGCGCTTGCACGGCCACGGGAAGCAACGCCAGTATCGCAAAAGCGATGAGCATCCGCCGCATAACGATCGTCATTTAGGCACCACCGTATAGACGATCCAAACGTAGTATAGGCCGTTGGTCGCGGTCGACGGCACTTTCATTTGGTAATCGTAGTAGAAGTCGCCCGTCGCGGCCGCGTCGGCCGCAATCGGGGAGGGATAGGTCGTGTACGAAATTGACGGCGTCGTGAATTGGCCGTTACCGGTAACCGCACCGGCGGTCTTGTAAAAGGGAAAGCCGGCCGAAAAACCCGTATTGGAGTCCGCCGGAGAACCGCTCGTCGAATTGAGATAGTACAGCGTCTGATTGAGCGTCTGCGTCGTGCCGTCGGCCGTGTTGTAGAAGTCCGCAGCGCCCTCGCCGTAGAGGTCGAATCCGGTTGACGAATTCGTGACGACGTTCACGTGCGCCGCATACTTGTACAGATACGTCGTCCCGGCGAGCACCGAACCGAAATCGATCGGCGTTCCCGGGCCTGTGGCATCGGGCCCGTGCGTCGGCGCGGGTTGCGTGCCGAACACCGCTTTAACCGAGCCGTAGCCGGTTGCGTAATTGCTCGTGAGCGTGACGTTGACGATCGCCTGCGCCTGCCACTTGATCGTGACCGGGCTCGAGGGAGCGGCTGCGCCGACGGGGCCGAACGCAGCGAGCGCCGCAACAAGGGCACCTCCTACTGCTATCGACCGCCGAATAAACCTTGTCATCTGCGCTTCCTATACACTCCCTGTTCCACGCAAGCTCCATCCTGCGTGGTGTGCGGCTAATGAACTTCGAAGTTGATCTCGCCGCCGGTTTCGTTTTTTCCGCCGTAGTCGATCGTTGCGATGGCTTGATACGAGCCGGGCGGAAGGGCTTTACCCCGCACCTCGACATCGCGTTCGCCGCCGCGTTCTACCAATAAGTTGTCCGGCATCGCGGTTTGGTATACCGGCGCGCCGTTTTTCTGAACCGTTATTTGACCGCGTAGATACACGTGCGCGTTGCCCGTATTTTTGAAGAGCACCCGGAAGATCTGGCCGCCGGGGGCCTTCGCGCTCGTCATCTTGGCGATCGCTCCTTCAATTTTAACCGTGCCCGGAATCGTCTCGTAAATCTTCGAGGCTACGCGAACGGAGAATGCCACGTTCTGTCCGGGTTTGCGCTCCGGTCGCGTCTGGAAGAAAATGATACCGGCGTACTCGCCCGTGAGGCGTCGATTGGATGGAATCGCCAGCGTCAACTGGACCTGCTCCGAGGTTCCGGGAGCGATATCGAATTCACGGGGACGAATCGCGGCCCACTTCAGGAGTGAGTACGGCCGCGAACCGACCTTGCTGAATTCGTAGTTGCCGCTCTGCGAGAGGCCGAAATCCACCATGGTCGCCTGCACGTGCGTCGAGGAGAAGTTGGAGTTCTGGACGGTGACCGGTACGTTGTACGTCGTCCCCAAAGGGATCGAGACTTCGAACTTGCCGGGCGTCACCGAGAGCCCGAGCCCGACCGAACCGGCCGGGGTTGGGATCAGTGCCGCCATCGCCAGCAGGCCAACTAGTACGGCAATGCGTCGTGTCTGCATCATGTCGGCCTCTTCGCCATGGGGCCGCAAGCGGCCCCGTGGTAAAGCGGTACGTTACCCTTCAGTGACTAGTTCAGGGCCATCGTGTAGGTGACGACGCCCGAGTTCGCGCCGGTCGGCGCGTTCGGAGCGATCACGAGTTCGACGTCGGCGCCGAAGTTTGCACCGGGGGTCGAGGCTGAGTTCGCGAACAGGGTCTCCGTTGTTCCCCAGATGGTCGTATTACCGGCGCCGCACGAAGTGCCGCTGGCCGTCGTCGTGACGATCGAGGTTACCGAAGCATTCGTCGTACGCGTGCTTTGGGCAACCGCGCCCGTGTTGCTGTACGTGCCGTTCGGCAGGAGGCAGAGCATGTAGCTGCCGGGGCTCGTCGGAGCCGTGGTCTCTTGAACG
>DAHUXY010000135.1 GCA_027315505.1 Vulcanimicrobiota bacterium
ATCGATCTGAGAACGAACGCCGCTCCTTAACCGCTTTCTCTAACAATCGGCATACCATCGGGCGACCCGGCGCAGGCTGGGGCGCCCGATGTGTTTTGTGCTATCTCCGGTCGTTGCGCGGAGCGATGCCGATCGCAAGCAGGGGAAGCTCCGCATCCGGCAGCAAGCCGGTCGGTTTGCCGTCGATTTTATGGATGCCGGCGTATTCGGAGAACTCCGCCACCGCAGGGATCGTGCGGTCGGGCAACTCGTCGTTCCCGAAACACTCCCACTCGCACGCGACGCTCCCGTCCGCGCACAGCGCAGCCATATAGCCGGTCGCGTCGCTCTCCGAGTACTCGTCGCATCCGCGATACCGCACGTAGCCGTAGACGATATAGATCGGCCTTAAGGTTTGCAAATACGCGACGAACGGCGCGATGGTCACAGCGACGAAGTATCCTAGGAATGCCAGCGCGCCCAGAGCGAAGATCGGCGCGATCACCACGAGCGTGGCGTCGTCCGGCACGTGATGCGCCCTCCACACGATTCCCCACGTCAGGAATGAAAAAAAAGCCATGCCGACGAGCGGCTCGATCGCGATCGCCATGCGGCCGGTGAGCCCGGACCACACGATGCGGCGCTCGCGTTCGGTCCACGGCCGCTGCGCGAGCATTGTGGTGCTGCGATTGAACGTGCGCGTTTTCATTGCGGCGCGGCGCGCTCTAGGATCTCCGCAAACGACGTCGACGAACCAAGCGTTCCCAGCGTGCGGCCCGCATCGCCGTCAAGGCGGCTCGCGATAAACGCATCGGAGACGGCGGCGGGGGCGTGCGCCAACAGGAGCGCCCCCTGCCAGAGCAACGCCATGCGCTCCACGATCGACCGCGCGTGGAGTTCGAGTGAAGAACCGTCGCGGAGCAGCAGCTCCAAATCACGTGCCGGCCGGGAGAAACGCGGATCGGACATTGCGGGCGCAAGCTCTTCGCGAAAAGCTTCCAGGGCCTCGGGCTGTTTGTGCACGATCCGCAGGATGTCGAGCGCGTTGATATTGCCCGAACCCTCCCAGGTAGAATTGACCGGCGCCTCGCGATACAGGCGGGGCAGGATCGATTCTTCCACGTATCCGTTGCCGCCGAGCGATTCCAGCGCCTCGGCGACGAGCATCGGCGCGCGCTTGCAGACGAAGTATTTTCCCAGCACGGTGCCGATGCGCTTGAGAGCTGCCGCGCGGGGATCGGTTGCCGACTCGTCGACGGAACGCGCTACGCGTAAGAACAGGGCCGTGGCGGCCTCCGATTCGAGGGCCAGATCGGCCAGCACGTTACGCATCAACGGGTGATCGATCAGTTTGGCTCCGAAAGTTTCGCGATAGGTCGCGTGGTGGATCGCTTGCGCGAGCGCGTGGCGAATGCCGCTCGCGGAGCCGATGATGCAATCCAACCGCGTCTGATTGACCATCTCGACGATGGTACGCACGCCGCGCCCATCTTCGCCGATCATCCACGCGTGCGTTCCCTCCAGCTCGATCTCGCCGGATGCGTTGCTGCGATTGCCGAGCTTATCTTTGAGCCGGACGATCGCGAACGGATTGGCGGTTCCGTCGGGCAACACGCGCGGCACGAAGAAGCATCCTAAGCCGGCATCGGTCTGCGCGAGCATCAAGAACGCGTCGCTCATCGGCGCGGAGCATAACCACTTATGGCCGGTCAGCACGTATTCGGCACCGGAGCCGCGCGCGGCGCCCGCCGCTAGCGCGCGCGTTTGATTGGCTCGAACGTCGGAGCCGCCTTGCTTCTCGGTCATGCCCATGCCGCACAGCGCACTGGTCTTTTGCGCGATCGGCAGCAGGCGCGGGTCGTACGAGGGCGCGCAGAGCCGCGGCTCCCAGATGTGGGCGATCGAAGGTTCGTTGCGTAGCGCGGGGACGGCCGCGTACGTCATCGATACGGGGCACCCGTGCCCGGCCTCCACCTGCGACCACACGAAAAATTTCGCGGCGCGCCTGACGTGCGGGTAGGGTTTGGGATCGTTCCATGGAGCGCCGTGGAGCCCGTGCGTCGTCGCGTGATGCAAGAGTACGTGCCATGCGGGATGGAAGCGCACTTCGTCGATGCGATTGCCGAAGCGGTCGTGGGTGTGGAGTTCGGGCACGTACGCGTTTGCGTCGAAGCCGAGCTGGATCGTTTCCGGATGCCCGGCGAGCGCGCCGAGCGCGCGTAATGCTTCCGTCTCCCCGCCGCGCGTTTCACGGGCGACGCCTTCGACGAGCGCGCGATCGCTCGAGAAGAGATCGACGTGCTCGAACGGCGGCGGTTGATTTGCTACGACGTGCGTTGCCATGGCGATAGGTTCCCTAAGCGGTCATGCCGCTTCCTCGATAGGAGCCGTGCGCTCGCTCTCGCGGGGCTTCAGGGTAGTGGTGATCGCCAATGCAAGCAGCGCGATACCGCAGAAGGCGAGATAGGCATTGCGGTACCCGGCCAATTCGCCGGTCGAAGCGGTCATGATGCCGCCCGCCATCGAGCTGCCGATGATCTGGCCGACGATGAGCGCTTGGCTCAGCAGCCCGACGGCCGTGGCGCGGGTCCGGTCGTGCGTCTCGTTCGTGACGATGTAGCGAGTGGGCGCGCCCAGGAGCGCTCCGAATCCGCAGCCTGCGACGACCATGGCGAGCAGCGCGACCCAGAGGGATGAGAAACCCAGGGCAAAGATCGCCAAGCCCACTTCGGTGAGAATCGTTCCGGCCAGCAGCACGTCGCGGCTCCCGATGCGGTCGAGTGCGCGCCCGGAGATCGGAATGACGGCGACAAAGACGAGCGCTCCGAGCGCCGCCACCAAGCCGGCCACCACGTACGAGAGGCCTTGCGCGCCGATCAGCACGGTCGGAATGAAGAAGAGCGAGCCCTCGAGCATCCCGATCGTAATCTCGAGGAGGTACGTTTTCGCGAGTTGCGGCGTCGTGAAGAGCCGGCTGGGAACGATCGGATTCTCGACCACGCGCTCCCAGAACCAGAACCCCGCCAAGACCAATGCGCCGGCAATCGAGGTGATGGGATGCGCGCTGGTAAGCCCGTCCATCAGGAGCAAGAGGCCGCCGCACAGCAACGCCAAGCCAAGCACGTCGAGCGGCCCGCGGACCCGCGGGGCGACCGGCGGCACCAGCTTGCGCGCGTAGAAAATAACGACTGCGGCGAGCGGAAAATTCGCGGCGAAGATCCAGCGCCACGAAACGAAATGCGTTACCAAGCCGCCCACGGTCGGCCCGATGACCGCCGCCAGCCCCCAGGTTGCCGCGACCAAGCCGAGTGCGGCGCCGCGACGCTGCGGCGGCACGGCATCGCCGATGGCGGCGGTCGCA
Source organism: Vulcanimicrobiota bacterium (assembly GCA_027315505.1). GTDB lineage: Bacteria > Vulcanimicrobiota > Vulcanimicrobiia > Vulcanimicrobiales > Vulcanimicrobiaceae > DAHUXY01. The sequence goes on from DAHUXY010000135.1 coordinate 3,341, forward strand.
ACCGGGAAGATTCCGCCCGCTCCCAGCGCCTGGACGGCACGCGCCAGCAAGAACATCGGGAAACTCTGTGCGGTTACCGCGATCAAGCTGCCCAGCGCGAAGAGCAGCACGCAGGCGATGTACACCGGCCGGCGTCCGTAACGATCGGCGAGCGTGCTCGCGATCGCGATCGAGGCGACGGTGACCAATAGGTAGAGCGTGAAAATCCACGCGAGATCGCCGGTCTGCACGTTGAAGGCCAGTGCGAGGGCCGGGAGTGCCGGAGAGAGTACGCTCAAATCGAGCGCGCCCGCAAAGACGCCCAAGCCGAGCGTCAGGAGCAGCGGTAGGGCGGACCGATCGAGATCGTGCCCGGCGATGCTGCTCTTCACGAGATGATGCGGTCGATGACCATGACCACGCACATGAGTGCGAGATAGACGAGTGAGAAACGAAAGAGCCGGCGCGCGTAATCTTTATCCGCGCGCCCTCGCCACGTCTTGAAGGCATCCATCAAGAAAATGCCGCCGAGTACCGCGGCCGCGCCGAAGTACAACGCGCCCATGACGTGCAGCGGATAGAGTGCGAGCGACGCCAAAACCAGGACGATCGAGTAGTACACGATCTCCCGCTTCGTACGCTCTTCTCCGCTGACGTTCGGAAGCATCGGAATGTTCGCGGCGTCGTAATCGAGTTCGGTCATGAGTGCGAGCGACCAAAAATGCGGCGGCGTCCATAAGAAGATCAGCGCGAATAAACCTAGGGCGGGGCCGCCGATCGTATGGGTGACGGCCGCCCAGCCGACCAGCGGCGGCACCGAGCCGGCCGCGCCGCCGATGACGATGTTGAGCGGCGTGGTGCGCTTGAGCCACATCGTGTAGATGACGACGTAGTAGACGTTTCCGGCCAGCGAGAGCCACGCGGCCAACGGATTGACGAGCAGATACATGATCGCGAACGACGCGATCCCGAGGACGATTGCAAAGATCGTCGCGTTGCGAATCGAGATGCGTCCGGTCGGAAGCGGACGATTTCGCGTGCGCTTCATCAACGCGTCGATATCCACGTCGTAAATGCAGTTGAAGGTGCCCGCCGAGGCGGCCGCGAGCGCGCCGCCGAGCAGCGTCCAGAGCGTCACCGCCAGGGGCGGTATGCCCCGCGCGGCCATCACCATCGCCGCGATCGTCGTGATCAGCAGCAGATACATGATGCGCGGCTTGGTGAGCTCGTAGTAGTCGCCGATTTTGCCGGCTAATCCGGTGGGGGCATGCGAAGGCGCGCCGTCGACGCGAGCGAGCGTGGAACTCACGGGGATACGACCGTACGCTCTGGCCCGAACGCGCGCGCGTCTAACGCCGCCAGCAGCGCCGCTACGACAAAGCTGAGAAAAACGAGCGCCGCGTTGAGCGCATGCGCTTCGCGAAGATCCATCGGCAACCGTAATGCGACGTTCAACAATCCGAGTAACACCTGTACGAAAACCAGCGCGACGCCGACGCTCACGAGCACGCGAACGCGCACCGAGACCGGCCGGGCCCACGCGATCGCGAGGGATCCGGCCGCGCAGATGAGGACGCCGCCTGCGAGCAAGCGATGGAGCATCTGCACGTACTGACCCTGCGTATATACGACCACATTGCCCGCACATCCCGGGATCGAGAGGCAGGCAAGCCCGTCACCACTGGAACTGACGTACGCCCCGATGCACATGGTAACGAACGTTACCAGCGCGGTTCCGACCAGAATGCCGACCATCAGGAGTGAGGCCGAGCGATCGGCCGAGCGATCGGCCGAGCGTTCGGCCGGTGGTGCGAGGCTGGCGTGAGCGAAAATGGCCATGGCGCACAGGCACGCGATAAAGGCCATCGCCGTCGCCCAATGGAGGACCACCGAGAGGGGGCTGTTGCCGAGCTTCACCGTTGCGGCCCCGAGCCCGACCTGGACCAAGAACAGGATGCCGATCGCCGCCAGGGTCGGAAAAATAAACGAGGAGCGTTCGCGCACGCGCCATGCCGCAACCATCACGGCGGCGACCAGCGGAGCGACGATAAACGCAAAGAGCCGGTGGGTCCATTCCCAAATCGTGCCGTCCGACATCGAGGGGATGAGCTTACCGTGGCAGAGAGGCCAATCCGGGCACGTCATACCGGCCCCGTTGATGCGCGTCCAGCTGCCCAGGATGACCGTCCCTAGGGCGACCACGACGGCCGCGAGCGCGAGGCTTCGCAGAGTCTTCATTCGATGTTCAAGGGTACCCTAGGGGTAGCCCATAGGCAACGACAGTCGTCGCTTAACTTGCGATGGCCGTTAGCGGCGTTCCGGCCTCGATCCCGTAATTGGTGATTGGGGTTATTGCCGCCGGCTCGACTGCATCGCCCTCGGCGCGAGCCAGAGATCCGAGCGATTCGTGAAGGGTTGCGGATTCGTCGGCAAGGCTGCCGGCCAGCGCTTCGAGCTCCAGCGCCGTCGAGAGCGAGCCCAGGGCCCGCGCGGAGACGTCATCGATCGAGCGTTGAGCCATCTCCAGCGCTTTCGATTGCTCGGCGGTGGCCCGTTCCATTTCGGCCGTTACCGAGCGCATGCTCGAAAGTTGCGCGCTGACGACGCGGACGCTTGCCGTCTGCGATGCCGTGGCGTCGGCGACGCCCGCGGCCCGCTGTTCGATGTCGCGCACCGCAGCGATCAATTGCACCGAAGCGGCTACCGGAGCTTCGGCCGCCAACGCCGCCGAAGAAGCCATGTTTGCCGTCTCGCCCACGAGCCCAAGGATTTCTTGAAGCGCGGCGCTGGCACGATCCGACGCATCGCGTGCCCAGGTCGCGCCATCCGCGGCCTTCGAGACGACGCCTTCCACCATAGAAGAATTACGTTGCACTTCGGCCGTAAGCTGCGTAACTTCTCGCACCGCGTTGGCGGAGCGATCCGCCAGCTTGCGGATTTCGTCGGCGACGACCGCGAAACCGCGGCCTTGTTCCCCGGCGCGCGCGGCCTCGATGGCGGCGTTGAGGGCGAGCAGATTCGTTTGATCGGCTATTTCGTCGATGACATCCAGCATTTGATCGATGCGAGAAGTGACGCTCCGCAGTTGGCCGATCGCCTCGGATACATCGTGGAGATCGCTCGCGATGCGTAGCGTGCGCTCGATCATCTGGTCGAGTATCGCGGTGGATTCGCGGACCCGCCGGTCGGATTCTTGCGAACGCGAGAACGCCGAGCGAATCGTCGACGTCACCTCGGTAAGCGCCCCCGCAAAGCTCTCCACCGAACGGAGCGTTTCGTCGGCGGTCGCGGCTAACGCACCGTTGTTTTCGGAAATAGCCTCGATACTCAGGGTGACACTTTCCAGCGAGAGCGCGCTGCGATCGACGTCCGAGCGCAGACGATGGGCGCTCTGCGAAACGTCGCGCGCACTACGCACGATCTGGGCGATCGCGACCGCCGTGCCGGACGTGCCCTCGGCTACCGCATCGGCGGCCGAGCGGATTGCGTGGGACTGCGCCCGAGCTGCACGAACGGCGCCCTCGATGCTGCTACCGCTTGTACGCGCCCTGGCCACGACTCGATCCAGGCGCGATAGCAGCTCGTTGAACGAGATAGCCAGGGCGCCCATTTCGTCGTCGTGCTCTTCGGGGAGTCTTTCGCGGAGATCGGACGTTTCGGCAATGCGCCGCAGCGATTGCGTGAGCCGAGAAATGCGGTCTAGCGTCAGGCGTGGCAGCAACACGAAGGTCGCGACGAAGACGAGGACGGCCGCGAAGAGTGCCACGGCGATGCTCACCAAGGTCGCGATCCGAACGGTACCCATGACGGCTTTTTCGGGAACGATCGTCGCGAAGAAGAACGGCGTTTCGTTCACTCGCGCAACGCTTGCGTAAGCAGCCCCGGCCCCGAATGCATTGCGGACTCGCAGGACCCGAGCGCTGTCCTTTTCGATCGCGGTCTGCAGCGCACCGAGCCCAAGCGCCGCAAGCGTTTTGAATGTATCGTCCGGATGGTGCGAAACGCGTATCGCATTACCGCCCGCATCGAGGAGTGCTCCCTTCGACCCGTCGATCAGCGAAAGGACGTCATCGGGACTGATGCGTACGACGACGGCGCCTAAACCGGTGAGCGTCATTCCGTCGGCGATCGGCGCGGCTGCATACATCGTAGGGCTCCCGCGCTCGAAATGAATTGAGGATAGCGCCGCTACGCCGCCGAGAGCGCTTTTAACCGCGCGGGAGTTTGGGTCGGCGTAAACGTTTCCGATCTCTTCGACGACGTGGCCGTTGGGGGCTAGGAACGCGAGCGATACGCCATAGGGAACCGTCGAGAGAAGGCCGTCCATAACGCCCGGCGAGAGCTGTTTGCCGCCACGCACGAGATCGAGCGCAAACGGTAATTTCCCGATGACTTCGGTTGCGAGACGCTTTCCGATGAGCAGCTGGTGTAACGTCGAAGCCGTAGCTTGCGCGTCTTCCGCGACGCTTCGTTCGGCGGCCGCCAATTGATCGGTACGAATGGTCCAGATGCTATAGCAGGCAAGAATCGTCAACGGTACGAGCGCTAAGACCGTCGACCAAAGGGAGAGGCGAAGCCTAAGGGAGAGTTTCACTCATGGAATGTTATCCGGTGTATGCTATGGCCCGATTAAGCCGCCCATAAAAAAAGGCTAACGCTTCTAGCATCCCTCCGAGGCGCGTTCGACGTGCACCGCGGCTTGGATCTCGTCCTCTCCGATCGGGGCCATCCGGCGCCGAAAATCTTTCGCCGCGGCCATAGCTTGCTCGCTGGCCTTGGGATTGTTGGGGTCCCCCGGGAACGGCATCGTGTCCGGCGCATCGTACCCCCGGCTCATGCCCGGATTGTGAAGGTTGACCGAGTCGCCGAAGCTGGGGTTGTGCACCGGATCCGCGACGCCGAAGACCATCTCATTGGCCTTCCCCTCGGCCGTCGTATTGGTCATCATCTGGTCGGTCTCCAGAAATGCGATGAAGCCGTCGAGATCGCGTGCGATGCGCCGCTGCCTCCAGAGGGCGCCGCCCAGGGCGTTGGCCGAGGCGGTCAATTCGAGCTTCTCCTGGGGATCGGTGCTCTTGGCGGCCAGCGCCCGCACCTGCGCGACCTCTCGCTCGCCGGTTTTCCACTGCCGCGTGATCTCGTCCGACATCCGCTCGAGCTTGAGCAACTCGTTATTCCAGGCCAGCGGGCTATCGTCCATCTTGGTGCGGCCGAGCGAATCGATCAGGGTGAGCAGCGTCGAATCGTTGCTGGTGGTCGCGTCGATCGCGCCGTTGGCATGGCTGGCGAATTCCGCGCAGAGCGCCGAAGAGCGGACCCGCATGATTTCGTGCAGAGCCGGGACCGGGGCGGAAGAGGCGGCGGGCAAAGGCGACGCGCTCGCAATCGCTACCAGGAGTGTCAACAGGTCGATCATGGGAGCACCTCGCTCGGCAACTGATACTTTAGTCTAGACCTTCCAACGCGGCGCGAACAGCCTCGGTGACAGCAAAGAAGAATGGCGTTTGCGCATGGCGAGCGAAGCCGAGGCATGGTGAAGCGCTGGTGGTCGGTCGCCTTGCTCCTCCTGTTGGTGGGTTGCAGGGAAGTACGCGTGAAGACGTATGCCCAAGGTACGACCGAGGTTCTCGGGCGCGATCAGATCGTTATCGTCCGAGACGATTCGCAACTGGCGCGGGTGGGTATTAAGGCCGCCGTGCAGTTCCGCGGTGAGTTCGGCGTGGTTCTGCTAATGGGGCCGCACGATCGCAGCGGCTACAAGCAAGTCATCGAATCGATCCGCGCAAGCATCGACCGCGTGCGCGTCGTCGCTTTTGAGGAGCCGCCGCCCGACGGCGGAGAGCCGTCGGCGGCGTACCGGAGCTATACCCTCTGGATCGTCCCGAACTCGGTGTATCGACGAGGAATCCGGGTGGAAGTCGTCACGCCCAGCGACGAGCCGATCGCTCATACGGAACTCCCGTGACGATTCGGCTAAGGATGAGCCGGGAGCGGACGATATTGGAGGAAGTCGGCTCATGGCGGGATATGCATGGCGGGCAACGAGAGGGGAACCGTGATCGAATCGCTCGCAGAGCTCGATCTTACTATCGAGCGACGTGGATTGGTGCTCTCGCCTAACGGCGATCCATCCGAGTTGGAAGGCGTCCTAAACCCAGCCAGCGCGCGGACGCGCAACGGCGCTTTGGTGCTCTATCCACGCGACGTCGCGGCAGGAAACGTCTCGCGGGTCGGGCGCGTCTTCGTCACGCCCAAAACCGGGGGCTTCGATGTCGAGCGCGACGGCTTTGCCTTGGAACCGCACGCCGATTACGAATTGCGCCCGCAGCCGGGCTACGGCTGCGAGGATCCGCGTGTGACCTTCATCCCGGCGATCGACCGGTACGTGATGGCGTATACCGCGTTCGGGCCGGCCGGCCCACGCATTGCGGTGGCCGTTTCACACGACGCCCTCACCTGGGAGCGGTTGGGATTGATGCGCTTCGAGCGCCCGGGCATGTCGGCCGGCGACGATAAGGACGCGGCCTTCTTCCCCGAACCGGTACTCTCGCCGTCGGGCGAACGCTGCCTGGCATTCTATCATCGTCCCATGCTGCATCTCTCGGCCGTCGACGGCCGTGCCGCCATTCCGATGATCGAGCGCCTGCCGTTCGAGGACCGCGAATCGATTCGCATCGGTTACATTCCGCTCGCGGCGGTCATGCTCGATATACAAGCGCTTTTGGACGTCAGCGAAAGCGTGCTCGTGCTCTCACCCAACGGCGACTGGGGTTCCATCAAAATCGGTAGTGGAACCCCGCCCGTTCGCGTTCCGCAAGGATGGCTATCGCTCTATCATGCCGTCGATCTGATCGATAACAGCGGCTCGCGGCCGAAATTTCGATACAGCGCCGGCGTGGTCGTGCACGACGTCGAGCGCCCCGATCGCGTGATCTATCGGTCGCCGCACCCGGTACTCGCTCCGGTGACGGGGCGCGAGCTCACCGGCACTGTCGATAATGTGGTCTTCCCCACCGCGATCGATCCGCGCCCGGATCTCGGCGGAGGCATCTTCGACATCTACTACGGCATGGCCGACTACTCGATCGGTGCGGCGCGTATGACGTTGCGTTGATTCGCTACTTCGTCGCTGCGACCGTTCTGGTCGTAGCGATCGCCGTCGCCGTTACCGCATACTCCGCGCGCGATTTGATTCGCATTCGCATCGGGTCGGTCAACGTCGCCATGACGCCCAGGCCGGGGGAGCCGGTTCCCACCGCTTCCGCGCCGCCCCCGCCCTTTATCGGCGACGCTCCTTGGGCGCTCTCGGCCCTGCCGGAATGCCTGATCCAGGTGGAACGCTCCCACGGGGCGATCGCATACGTGCTCGAGCACCTTCCGGCCGAGGCCCGTCGTATCGAGGCGCCGGCCGAACTCCGCTACGGAGATTGCACGATTTCCCTGACCGATGACGAAGCGTACGTGCGACGGGGACGCGACCGGTTCCACATCCCCCCCGATGCCCGCTTCTATCGGGTGGGCGACCGGTTAGCGTTATTGCGGGT